>CAIZXK010000496.1 GCA_903936865.1 uncultured Bacteroidales bacterium
TTAGTTATTGTATTTGAAAAAACTGTTTAACTATTAAAAATACCTCTTCAAATCTAAAAATTCCATCTTCAACAAAAAATAATTGAAAATCATTTTTGTATTAAATAATTTTGCTAAAAATTAAGGTGCTATTAAATAACAATTTAAACAAATGAACAGAAAAACTTATTACACTACGGAAACTTTATATAAAAAAAAGTTTTTTTAGTTTACTTTTTTATATAATTTTGCAGCATGGAAGAAAAGGAATTATTTATCATCAAAAAAGTTGGCGAACTTTTTATGAAATATGGCATCAAAAGTGTTTCTATGGATGATATTGCCCAACATTTAAGTATATCCAAAAAAACACTGTACCAGTATTTTAAGGATAAAGCAGATTTGGTTACAAAAGTAGTAAACACTCATAATTGTGACAGTGACCAGAAATTTGTGGAAATTGTTAATAGCAATATGAATGCTATAGATGCTTTAATTATGGTTAGCAAACACCTGATAGAAATGCTTAAAGGCATGAATCCACCAATTCTTTACGATTTACGCAAATATTATCCTGAATTAACGAAGGAATTAATTGTTAATCGCAAAGAACATGTTCATAACAATATCAAAAACAATCTTTTAAAAGGGATTTCAGAAGGATTGTATCGCGAAGATATGAATCCTGACGTTATATCTGCTATCTATATTAAACGTATGGATGATATTATCTTTGAGGATGAATTGCAGCAGATTAACTTACCACAACATGAACTATTTACACAGTTGTTTATATATCACATACATGGAATTGTGAGTACAAAAGGACTTAAATATTTTGAAAACAAAATTAAAAACGAACCATTAATATAATTTATAATGATAAGAAAAACGAATAAACTAATAATCACTGCTTTACTCCTGGCAATAAGTTGTATACCACTCTTTGCCCAGCAAAACGGCAGAATGCAACTTACTCTTAAAGAAGCAAAAGAATATGCAATTAAAAACAGTCCGTTAATAAAAAATGCAACGATTGATTTAGCTTCTGCCAAACAAAAAATATGGGAAACAACCTCAATTGGGTTACCACAAGTAAACGGAAAACTTGCAGGAAGTTACCAACTAACAGTTCCTGAAAACATTAAAGCATTTTCAAGTTTAACTAATTTAGGAAGTTGGATGTATAATGCTGACAGTGCTTTAAGTAAACTAACTGCAGATCCGAAATTTGGTCATATTACAAAACCAGAACCTACAGAACCTACGAGTGAAAGTGATTTGAAATGGGGTTTAACTTTTGATATTACTGTTTCGCAGCTAATATTTAGTGGCGCTTATATAGTTGGCTTGCAAACATCTAAAACTTTCAAACAATTATCAGAAGTAAGTATTACCAAATCAGAACAGGATTTGATGGAATCTGTCACCAATGCTTATTTCTTATGCGTAATTGCTCAGGAAAACAAGCTGGTAATTGATAGTATTTATAAAGCAACCGAAAGGATACTTTATGAAATTGAAGAAACTCAAAAAGCGGGCTTCCTTGAAGAAACAGATGTTGATCAAATGCAACTGACTCTTACAAATATTAAAAATACACAGGATATGATAAACAGACAATGCGAAGTTGCTATGAATCTGCTTAAATATCAAATGGGTATGGAACTTGCCAAACAAATAGAATTGAAAGACAAAACAATGGATTTAATTACACAATTAAATCCCGAAGTATTGATAAGCAAAAAGCTAAATATTGAAAATCAGATTGATTATCGAATGCTTACTGTACAGGAAAAAATGGCTTCCTTGAATGTGAAATTCCAAAAATCAACATTTTTACCCGATGTTGCCGTATTTTACAACCATCAGGAAAACTTTAACAAGAAATCATTCTCTTTTACACCTCCTGACATTTTAGGTTTAAATGTAACAATTCCTATTTTTGGAAGTGGACAAAAGATTGCGAAAGTTAAGCAAGCAAATTATAGCCTTGAAAAAGTTAGAAATGGCAAAGACCAACTTGCTATGGGATTACAACTGCAATATTCCGATAATCAATCTGCTTTTATAACTGCCATGAATAAGTTTCAAACCAATAAATATGCCCGTGATTTGGCAAGCAGAATTTACGATAAAGCCATTATTCGCTATAAAGAAGGTATGATAAGTAGTTTGGAATTATCTCAGGCACAAAATCAATATTTACAGGCACAATCGAATTATTTTAACACCATAATCGAAATGTCAACAGCTTATACAAAATTAGAAAAGTTATTAAAATAATCAAAATCAATATAATAAATAAAGAAACATGAAAAAGTTAATCATCATATTAGGAATTATCATATCAGTTGCAGCTTGCAAAAGTGACGATAAAAAAAATGAAATAAATAAATTAATAAAAGAAAGAGACGCATTAACCGAAAAAATAACCAAATTACAAAAAGAATACGATGCTTTAAATCCTGATACAACAGCAAAAATAGATTTAGTTGAGATTTCTGAAATAAAAACCCAGGAATTCAATCATTATGTTGAAGTTCAGGGAAAAGTGGATGGCGAAGACAATATTTATGTTGCTCCTAAAATGTCTGGAATTATTACATCTGTTTTTGTAAAAGAAGGTGATGCAGTAAAAAAAGGACAAATCTTAGCTCAGATTGATGATGCAATGATAAGACAATCATTAGATGAATTGCAAACACAAATTACTTTTGCTACCAATATTTATAATAAACAGAAGAATTTATGGGATAAGAAGATAGGTTCTGAAGTTCAATATTTAACAGCAAAGAACAACAAGGAATCATTGGAAAACAAGATGAAAACCCTTAAAGAACAAATGGATATGAGCAAAATAACCGCTCCGATTACTGGTACTATCGAAGAAGTTGGTATAAAAGTTGGGCAAATTGCTACTCCAGCTCCCAATATGCCTGCTTTCCGTATGGTAAACTTTAGTAAAGTTAAAGTTACCGCTGAAGTTGCAGAAGCATATTCTTCCAAAGTACGCAAGGGAGACAACGTGATTATCAACTTCCCTGACTTTAATGAAGAAATCAATACAACTATTTCATTTTCGAGCAAATACATCAACCCAACCAATCGTACCTTTACAATAGAATCCCGTTTAAATGCAGGAAAATTGGAATTCAGGGCTAATATGATTGCTTTGGTCAAAATAAATGATTATAAAAAGAAAGATGCCATTGTGATTCCTGTAAATATAATTCAGAAAGATGCAACCGGAGAATATGTTTATGTTTCAAAGGAGAATGGAAAGTTGAAAATTGCAAAAAAATGCATTATTAAATCAGGTCAGAATTATAATGGATACGTTGAAGTGATTGATGGGTTAAAAATTGGTGATAATATTATTGTAACAGGTTATCAAAATCTGGAAGACGGCGAAACCATTAAACTATAAAAATAAAAAATTATACAATGAAAAATGAAAAATTAAAGGAGTTTTTTGGAACCAGTTGGGCAATTAATAATAAAACAAGTATTTATGTATTAGCTGTAATTATTGCCATCTTTGGAATGATGAGTTATCAATCTATTCCTAAGGAGCAATTCCCCGAACTTGTTATACCAACCGTAATTGTAAATACTATATATCCGGGTACTTCACCAACGGATATGGAAAATCTGATAACCCGGACTATTGAAAAAAATCTGAAATCAATAAATGGAGTTAAAAAGATTACAAGTAATTCTATTCAGGATTTCTCAACAATAATAATTGAATTTAATACAGGAATTACAGTAGCTGATGCCAAACAAAAGGTTAAGGATGCAGTAGATAAATCAAAAACAGATTTACCCAACGATATGCCTGCAGATCCGAATGTTATGGAAATTGATTTTTCTGAAATTCCTATTATGTATATCAATATTTCTGGTGATTTTGAGTTGGATAAACTTAAAAGATATGCTGACGATATGCAGGATGAAATTGAAGCGTTGAAAGAAATCACAAGAGTTGATATAGTTGGAGCTTTGGATCGCGAAATCCAGATAAATGTGGATATGTTTAAAATGCAGGCAGCAAGTGTAAGCCTATCTGATATTGATAGAGCAATAGCTTCCGAAAATGTAACCATTTCCGGTGGATCTGTAGAAATGCAGGGGATGAAACGTAGCATAAGGGTAACCGGTGAATTCAAAAACATGGATGTTATCGGAAATATTGTTATAAAATCATCCAGCGGAGCTTTAGCATATTTAAAAGATATTGCTGAAATCAGAGATGGTTATAAAGACAAGGAAAGCTATGCATCACTGGATCGTAAAAATGTAATTACATTGAATATTGTTAAAAAAAGTGGTCAGAATTTATTGGAAGCATCTGATAAAATCAAAACCATTCTCGACAATATGAAAAAAGACAAACTACCTTCAAAGTTAAATATCACTATTACTGGAGATCAGTCCGTACATACCCGAACTACATTATCCGATTTGAATAATACCATTATTATCGGTTTTATACTGGTAACAATTGTTCTCATGTTTTTTATGGGACTAACAAATGCTTTGTTTGTGGGACTTTCAGTACCATTATCCATGGCACTCGCTTATATTGTGATGCCTGGTATTGGTTTTACAATGAATATGCTGGTAATGTTTGCATTTATCTTTGCATTGGGCATTGTTGTTGATGATGCCATTGTTGTAATTGAAAACACGCATAGGTTATTTAAGAAAAATAAAGGGAAAATGGATATTAAGCAAGCAGCTAAATTTGCTGCAGGAGAGGTATTTGTTCCTATCCTTTCCGGAACGCTTACTACTTTAGCTCCATTCTTTCCACTGGCATTCTGGCCTGGTATTATCGGTAAATTTATGTACTTTATACCTGTAACTCTTATTATAACTTTATTCGCTTCATTGGTTGTTGCTTATATCTTCAATCCAGTTTTTGCAGTTTCCTTTATGAAACATGATGATGATGAAGAACATCATTTTTCTAATAAAAAAATCTGGACAATTGGTGGTATATTTGGAGTTATCGGATTATTATTTCATCTGATTTCATTTCCCGGAATTGGAAATTTTTCAATATTTATTGGTATTTCATTTATGCTTCATCAATTCTATATGCGTAAAGTTTTAAGCAGATTCCAGCATGAATTTATTCCTGCATTGATGAGTAAATATGAAAAACTTCTCCGTTATATTCTTAGAAGAAAACGTCCTTACGCACTTTTATGGGCTTTAGTAGGACTGTTTATCGTAACAATTATTATAACAGGAATTGCCAAACCCAAAATTGTTTTCTTTCCAAGCAGCGATCCAAATTTTATTTATGCTTACATAAAAATGCCGGTAGGTACTGATATAGCCAAAACAGATTCAATTACACAAATAGTGGAAGAAAGGGTTTTCAGTGTTGTCGGCAATCGCAACCCTGCCGTTGAATCAATAATTTCAAATGTAGCAGTTAATGCTTCGGAAAGTACTTTTGAAAATAAATCTTCTGCAACAAATCTGGGTAAAGTTACAGTAGCTTTTGTTGAATATGCTAAGCGACAAGGTGTTAATTCGAGTATATACCTGGAAAAAATAAGGGATGCGGTAAAAGGTATTCCAGGCGTAGAAATAACAGTTGCTCAAAATCAAAACGGACCTCCAACCGGCAAACCTATAAATATTGAAGTTAGTGGCGAAGATATCAATGATTTATCTCTTACAGCCAAAGAATTTACAGTATTTGTCAATTCATTGAGAATCCCTGGTATTGAAGAACTTAAATCGGACTTTGATGAAGGCAAACCAGAATTAATCATTGATATTGATCGTGAAAGAGCTAATCACGAAGGTATTTCAACCGGCCAGATAGGAATGGAAATCAGAAATGCTGTTTTGGGTAAAGAAATTTCAAAATATCGCGAAGGTGAGGATCAGTATCCTATTCAACTAAGATATCAGGAAAATCAACGTAAAAATATTGATCGCATTCTTAATCTCAAAATTACATATCGTGATATGAATACAGGATTGCTTCGACAGATTCCGTTATCATCTGTAGCAAAACTTAAATATGAAAATGCTTATGGTGGTATCAAACGTAAAAATCTGAAACGAGTAATTACAGTATCTTTTTTGACTTGGGTAAATATGGTATCAATATGCATGTAGTCTCTTTTTTTAGGAATTTTTACAATGCTTATTTTATCCACCAGTGCTTTGCTAAATAAAATTTCAGTGAGTTGAATGGCAGCACTCATACTTGTTCTTTCGCTTACGCCAATAATTACATGTTGCGGGGATATCATCATAA
>CAIZXK010000497.1 GCA_903936865.1 uncultured Bacteroidales bacterium
CAAAATTAAACATAGAATAGAATCCGTCATAAATGATATTTAAATTATTAATTAAATCTAATCCCCAATTTTCTAAAAATGTACTACTAAAAATAAAAAATTACGTGTTAAAAGAATATATCCTCTATGATTAAAATTAGTGTTATTATTAGTTTTCGAGATAGAGACACAGCCAGATTAAAGTATTGCCTAGACTCACTAAAAAACCAATCGTTTATAGATTTTGAAGTGATATTTATAGACTATGGCAGCGAGCAGGAATATGTCATCCAAGCTAGAACTTTAGTTACCTCCTATTCTTTTTGTAGTTATTATTATGTATATTCCCAGGGGTTACCTTGGAATCGTGCCCATGCAATCAATATAGGCATTCGTTTGGCCAAAGCAGACTATCTGTTAATTACGGATATTGATGTAATTCACTCAAATAATCATTTGGAGGTTTTGTTTAAAGAAAGAAAAATAAACACTTCCATTTACAATCCAGTATATTGGCTTAAAGAACAATTTTCAAACTATAATTCTATAATTGAAGGCAGCTATATTATTCAAAAAAACGATTATTCTACTATAAGCAAGGCCAAAGGAACTTCTCATTTTATCAGTAAAGATGTGATGCTAGAAATTGGTGGTTATGATGAATTTTTTTGCTTTTGGGGTGTAGAAGACAGGGACTTAGGTTCTCGTCTTAGAAAAAAAGGGATAAAAGAGCATTGGCTTGATATTGGATTGTCCCCTATGTTTCATCAATGGCATCCTACGGTCACACACGAAAAAGATTCATTTTTCCCGGATAAATGGTGGGATGATATGAACATTTACTATCAATTGAATATAGATAAGATAAAACGAAACAATGATGATTGGGGACAATTTATTAATATACTAGATAGACCAATTTTAAAATTAAATGAAAAAATATTTGAATTTGAAATTGATAAAACTGGGACTTTTGATAAGGTTAGGGTAATTTGCCGAATTATAGATGAACTCGATAAACTTAACGAAAATGAGTGCTTAGTTATAAATATCCCCAATGAGCAAATTAAACCAAGAATTGATAAAATTGTCAGTTTGGTTAATGTTTTTTTAGAAAAGAAATTGCCCTATTTAAGGCTGGATTATATCAATAGAATTGATAGGGATAGATACTTTTTACCGAAAAGAGATATTTTTTATTTAATATGGCAACTTTATAGAATCGAAAAAAAAATATCAGATATTTATTTAAACTTTTCTAATAACCAACAGCAAATAAAAATCAGTAATAACAAAAAAGTATCCTTTACCAATACTCACGATTAATTGCAATTTCTTTTCCTTTAACATTGGTATTGAAAATGCATTTTGGGATTAGATAATATTGGGGATATAGATACGCTATAATTCACCCATTAAAAAAGCGAAATTAGAAACAAATAATTAAAAAACAGAAAAGTATGTTTGGGTTTTTAAGTAAGAAAAAAAGTATTCCAAAACTTGTTATTATGTTTCATATTGGACGAAGTGGAAGTACAGTTTTAGGCGATTTATTGAACCAACATAAGAAATGTCATTGGGATGGTGAGATTTATGAAGATTTGTTTCAAAAATTCGAAAAAGCAAATAACCGAAATTTTACAGACAAGGATATTATAAAATTCCCGGAAAAATATACAAAATCAAAATGCGAAAACAAGTCAAAAGAGTATTATGGATTCGAAGTTAAGTTTTTCCATCTTAAGTTGTTGAATATTAGTATCCAAAGTTTTATAGAGTTGTTTAATGACTATGATGTTAGTTTTATTATTTTAAGAAGAAACAATTTTTTTCGAAAAGTAATTTCAAGTCAAATAGCTCATAAAACCAAAATATTTCATCTTTCAGCCAAAGAAACTGCAAAACTGGAGAAGGTTGTTATTGATGTTAATTCAATAAGAATTGACAGAGATAACAAACCTCTTTTAGATTTTTTAAATAATTACAAAGAAATGTTCGATCAGTTAGATTTAGCTTTAAAAAACAAAAAATACTTGAA
>CAIZXK010000498.1 GCA_903936865.1 uncultured Bacteroidales bacterium
AAACCTAAAATCCGTAAGGATTTTTATTAGTGTTTTATTATTAGCTATTTACAATACCGTTTTATTATTTTAATTTATTTAAAAAAATTAGTGTAATTAGTGCAATTAGTGGCGAATATAATAAAGAGTGCGGGTATAAGGTAAAAAAAATAATTGCACATTTCGATATTTCTATCTATTTTTACAGCACAACATGCTTAAAAAAACAATAGGATATGCAGTTAAAAAAGAAAGTGGTTTATCAGGTTTTTACCCGATTATTCGGGAATACAACTACTACAAACAAACCTTGGGGTAGAATTGAGGAAAATGGCATCGGGAAATTTAATGATTTTAGCGATACGGCATTGCAGGAAATCAGGAATCTTGGTGTAACACATATCTGGTTTACCGGTATTTTGCATCATGCAGTAATAAATGATTATACTTCGGCTGGCATTGGCAACGACCATCCCGATGTGGTAAAAGGTCGTGCAGGATCTCCTTATGCCGTTAAGGATTACTACAATGTAAATCCCGATCTGGCTTTAAATCCGGCTGAGCGTTTACTCGAATTTACAGAACTGCTAATGCGTACCCATACGAACGGATTGAAAGCAATTATCGATATTGTACCAAATCATGTTGCACGCAACTACAAGGGAAAATCAAATCCGGAGGGCATTTCTGATTTTGGTGCCAACGACGATAAAACAGTAACCTACAGCAGAAACAATAATTTTTATTACAATCCGGGCCAACGTTTTGTAGTTCCCGAATGGCTGCATGATTATAAACCCCTGGGTGGAGAAAACCATCCGTTATCTGATGCCAAATTTGTTGAGTTTCCTGCAAAATGGACCGGTAACAACTCCCGTTTATCGCAACCTCATTTTTACGACTGGTACGAAACCGTTAAATTAAATTATGGTGTAAATCCCGATGGTTTCAAAGATTTCGATTCTTTGCCCGATGGTTTTGACAAAAAGGATTTTAAAGAACATTATGCATTCTGGCTGGGGAAATCAGTGCCTGACACCTGGTTGAAAATGAAGGATATTGCACTTTACTGGCTTGATAGGGGAGTGGATGGATTCCGATACGATATGGCAGAAATGGTGCCCGTCGAGTTCTGGAGCTTTTTGAATTCAGCTGTAAAAATGAAAAATCCCGATGCCTTTCTTCTGGCAGAAGTTTATAATCCTGCGGAATACAGGAATTATATTTATCTGGGGAAAATGGATTATCTGTATGATAAAGTGGAAATGTACGATACGCTTAAAGGAATTATTCAGGGACATGGAAATACAGATAGCATTGCTGGCATACAGAATGGCCTGGCCGATATTGAACATCAGATGTTGCATTTTCTCGAAAACCATGATGAACAACGAATTGCCAGCCCGGAGTTTGCAGGAAATGCTCAAAAAGGGAAACCTGCAATGGTAGTTTCCGCTTGCATTAGTACTTCGCCTACATTGATATATTTTGGACAGGAAGTTGGTGAACCTGCCGCCGAAAATGCCGGATTTGGATCCGCTTCCCGTACTTCGATTTTCGATTATGTGGGAGTTCCGGGTCATCAGCGTTGGGTAAACAACAAAAAGTTTGATGGTGGTATGTTATTACCCGAAGAAAAGGAATTGCGGAATTTTTACAGACAATTGCTTCAGTTTACCCTCAAAAGTAATGCCCTGATGGGTAATTACAGGGAAATACATGGACATAACCGCGCATATACGCCCTATTATAATAATCATGTTTTCTCTTTTGTTCGTTATTCGGATGATGAAAAACTGATTATCGTTTGTAATTTTCATGCATACGATACATTTGGTTTCGATTTGCAGATACCACCCTATCTTATTGAAATCTGGGGCTTAACGGATGGTGAATACAGCTTAACGGATCAGTTGTTCCAAAAAGTTACAACAAAACTATACGTGAATAATGGCCTTGGCAAAACCAGGGTTACCTTAGCAGCACTGGAGTCTTTTATTTTAAGGATTGAATAAACGTAAATTCTAAAGCTTGCTTTTTCTTTGCTGAACTACAATTTTAAATCTGTGTTCCGAAAAGCTCAATACATAGTATTTACATCGGTAAGCGGAAGTTTAAAAATCCTGTACGACTTAAAAAAACAATTTTTTTAAAACCCCTCTTTATAATCTTTAAGAAATTTATTAAGTTTTTCGCTAACTTTGCATTTTAAAACAATAATACTGTGAAAGAGAAAATAGCACATTTAAACGCTGAAATTGCTGATTTTATAGCCGAAAGTCAGGATCATCTGGAACAATTCAGAATAAAATTCCTTGGTAAAAAGGGAGTTTTGCAGGATCTTTTTGCTGACTTTAAAACGGTAGCACCCGAACTTAGAAAAGAGATGGGTGTAATGCTTAATGATTTGAAAAATAATGCACAGCAGAAATTTGATGATTTTAAGGAGAACTTTCAATCATCAGCAGAATCAAATGCTGAAACGGATTTAACCATGCCTGCTGATTTTGCAGAATTAGGGGCTCGCCATCCGCTTTCGGTTATGCGTAATGAAATTATAAGTATATTTTCGCGAATTGGTTTTGTAGTTAGCGAAGGCCCCGAAATAGAAGATGACTGGCATAATTTCTCTGCCCTGAATTTTCCACCCGAACATCCGGCAAGAGATATGCAGGATACTTTCTTTATTGAAAAATCTGCTGAAAACGGCGATATTGCATTGCGTACCCATACCTCATCGGTTCAGGTAAGAATGATGGAAAAAAGCAAGCCACCCATCAGAGCCATTTTCCCGGGGAGAGTATTCAGAAACGAAGCCATTTCTGCCCGTGCTCATTGTATTTTTCATCAGGTGGAAGGGCTTTATATTGATAAAAATGTATCTTTTGCCGACCTCAAGCAGACTTTACTGTATTTTGCAAAGGAAATGTTTGGCGAAAATACTCAGATCAGGCTTCGTCCTTCCTATTTCCCGTTTACAGAACCATCTGCTGAAATGGATATTTCCTGTACAATATGTGGAGGCAAAGGATGTAATATTTGCAAACACAGCGGTTGGGTCGAAATACTGGGTTGCGGAATGGTAGATCCGAATGTTCTCGACAATTGCGGCATTGATAGTACGGAATATACCGGTTTTGCCTTCGGAATGGGTATCGAACGCATTACCATGCTAAGGTATGGAATTAAGGATCTGCGATTGTTTTTTGAAAACGATGTGAGGTTTTTAAGGCAATTCGACGGAGCTTTATAGAATCATATAATTACATAGTTATTAAAACGTTGAACTGTAATAACTATTACTATTTGTAAATTTTGGCAGTATGTACAAAAACGCTGAGCTTTTCGACGACAACCTTTTGTTATATTCCGCTATGCTTAAAGACATAGAGGCAGCGAAGCATTCTGTATATCTGGAAACTTACCGCATTAATGAAGATGCTATTGGTATAAAATTCCGCGATGCATTGGCTGCCAAATGCAAGCAGGGGCTGGATGTAAAAATATTGGTTGATTCGTGGGGAACTTCAGCCTCTGAATCTTTTTTTTCTTCAATAATTAAAAATGGAGGTACAGTAAAGTATTTTAAAAAATTTAAATTCTTCCTGGACCTGTTTACCAAAAACCATCGGCGTAATCACCGTAAGTTATTACTTATTGATAATACGCTCACCTATATTGGTTCTTCCAATTATTCGGCTTACAGTTTATTATGGCGCGAATCTGTGTTGAGGATAGAAGGGGAAATAAATTATTATTTTAAGAAATCCTTTAAGGAAAGTCTTAAGATTTATCGTAAATATCATTTTAATAAATTTGCTTTCAAAAAGAACATACGATTAGGGGATTTTCTTATTATTCAGGATATTCCATCTATTTATCATCAGCGAATCAGGAAAAAATATACGGAGTTGATAATGCGGGCCAAAAAAGAAATATTGATAGAAACTCCTTACTTTCTGCCTGGTTTTAAATTGCGTAAAGCATTGATGGAAGCTGGCGAAAGAGGTGTGGATGTTAAAATTATAGTACCTAAAAATTCGGATGTTAAGATTGTAGATATTTTACGCAATAAATACCTTGGCATGTTTTTTAAAAGAAAGGTGGAAATATTGTTTTATACTCCCAATAATCTACATGCAAAATGCCTGTTGATTGATAACGAGATTTTTTCGATAGGTTCACCTAACTTTGATTATCGGAGTTTCAGGTATCAATATGAAATTGCATTGGTTGGCAGTCATGAAAAAACAAATAAGGCAATCAGGGATCATATATCAAAAACCATGTTGGATTGCGAAAGCTTTGATTACGAAAAATGGAAAAGCCGTCCGCTAATTGAGAAATTGGTTGAGTGGTTAATGCTTCCTTTGAGGTATTTGCTTTAGTATCTTGATTTTTTAAGTTACTGCAAATATCCGCACTCTTTATTATATTCGCCACTAATTGCACTAATTACACTAATTTTTTTAATAAATTAAAATAATGAAACGGTATTGTAAATAGCTAATAATAAAACACTAATAAAAATCCTTGCGGATTTATAGTTACTGCAAATGGAATTCTGTATTAAATGTTACCATTTCTTCTGATATTAATTGTGCAATTCTCCGTTAAGCTTTTATAAGTCGCAGTTATTAAGAACTTTGACAAAGTTAGATTTATTTGAATGATAT
>CAIZXK010000499.1 GCA_903936865.1 uncultured Bacteroidales bacterium
CCGCTTTATTAAATCGATACTCCAAGGTAAGCTATAATTAATGCAGAAAAAACCAGGATAATAATCATTACCATCACTTTTAAAATCCAAATCATCTGCAAAATAATCTATGATTTCATAAGACCATTTGATATTACTGTTTAAGCTGATTTCTTTCCAAATCAGTATCTCTTTGTAAAGCTTTAATTCATCAAATTGAAAAGGATAATGCCTGCAAATATATGTTCTTGCTATAACTGGATGCCTTATAAGATAATTTGCTTTGCGTTTATCAAGATTAATTGTTTGCATTATTTTCTTTTCTTCAAAAATATGTAAAAATGATTTGATTATCAAATGTATTTATGATAAAATATTAAATAATATAATTACATTTGCAGTATTAGTTTCCGAAAGGAATAACTTTTATCTCAGGCCATGAGATAAGCCTGTAGCTGAGTTTCTACAGGCTTTTTTAATAAGCTAATTTTTATTTAATTTTGTTGATTTATAATATTCCATTAAATATTCTGGTGATTTTAGAACATTATATACTCTTAATTCATCTAATTCGCCATAAAATTGATTTAACCAATGGTTACCCGAAAATGTATAATTAAACCCACCAATATTAAGCGTATTTACACTTTCCTTTAAACCAAAAGAAGTAAGTTTTGAATTATTAAGTGCGCCATTTATAAAAACCTCTGCGGTTCGACCATCATATTTGAAGGCTACATAATACCATTCATTATCAATAAGTTTATCATTTGTTTTGATTGCAGTCTGCCATTTAGTACCATCATCAAAATCAAGAAATAATCTATTATTCATACCATATATTACAAAACATCTAACACCATAAATCTGATCGCCAAAAATATGCTGAATATTTTGACTTGTATCCAATAATGGAAATTTATGAAATTTTATCCAAAAATCAATCATTAATTCATTGTTTTTGAATGTACCAAGAGCTGGGATTAATGCATAATTACCATATTCGAAATTTAAACATCTTTTAACAACACCCGTATCAAGTCTACCAGGACCATATATTATACCATCAGGAAAAGTGCCAGCAGAATTAATTATAGTATTTCCTTTTTCTTCATCAAAATGAAAAATAAATTTAAAATCTGTATTCTCGGAATTGTTATTGATTGAAATTTCTTTTTTGCAAGAAATCAATAGAACTATAAATAATAAAATTGATATTTTTTTCATTGGTATTGTTTTTACAAAAATACGATAAAATCAAAGTAAAAGATAAATACTTTAAAAAAATCAGGGAATTGAAGAGGATAGGACTAGGGAGAATGTATGATACTCCCCAATGTTTGGACAATTTAGTTGCAAGTTAAGATGTTTATCACTGCAATAACATTCAGTTTAAATACGGGAAATAATTTTTAGCTCTTTTAAAAAGTCAAGAAAACTATCAAAAACATTTGAATCTTCTTTCCACGGTCTCATGTATCCGAATAATAATGGTGGTGGTATGATATTTGACATATTGATTTTGGTTGAATGATTTTCAACAATTTGAGAATATTTTTATATTATCGAAAATACATATGAGGCTGCCTTTAAACAACTTCAATTTTTTAACGTAAATCAACGAATTGTTTGTTCTTAATCTTGTATGAATACGAAGATGATTTATGACATTTTGGACATGATTTTGTTGATAAACTTCCAGTGAATATTGAATCAGAATTATTACAATTCAATTTTTCTATCATAACTGTTGAACCACAATGCTTACAGGTAACAGCTTCTATTAATGTATAAGACATATTATTAATTTTTTGTTTTGCATACTCTATTTATGGTTTTCTGCATCTCCGTTTTTATTTTTTATTGATTTTTATTAGAAATTATTCATAAAATCTTCTCTCATTTTTTTCTGTTCTTCCTTTGTATATTTTTTATCTAATTTCATTTGATATTTCTTATCACTTTCTTCTTTATCTTTCATCATACGTGCAAATTCTGGATCATTTTTTTTGCCCCATTCCATAGCAGCTTTATATCTTCCATCTTCTATTGTCCTATCAATTTCACCATCAATAATTAAATAAACAAAGAGAATAACACTAAATAATATCAAATAACAAAAGATAAATAACATGGTCATATCAAAATTATCAGTATTTTCTTTTTTTGAAAATATAGCATTTATGATTCCCCCAAAAAATAATATCAATTCAAATAGTCCTAAAATAGATGAAATTCCATTGCTATATTTAGTTAAAAACAAACGAAATTTATTGCTAAATCCTATAATAAAGACGAAAAGACCAGGTAATACAAAAAGTAAATAACTTACAAATTTTGCACTACTATCTAGTGTATCAAACTCAGCTTCTTCTTTAAGACTATATAATCCTAATGATATTAATACAAAATATGCAATACTTGCTAATCTTGCTATGTACATAATTTCTAGTTTTTAATGTTTGCCATGTGTCTTAGAATTTAAGTTCAATAACTGCGATGTCGTTGTTCCCTTTCTATTTCCCTAATATCCTTCCTTATTTCCCTAAATATCTCATGTAGGTCTCTTTCTAGTTGCTTAATTTCACCTTTTAATGTTGCTATTTGCCTTTGTAATGGTTTTATTGCATCTGCAACATACCTTTCAACATTTGGGTCTTTCAGCAACAATTTACTATCATCAACTTGATGTTCGTTCTTCGTATTTTTTAAGTTTGCGTCCATAATTCTATTTATTTTCTTAGTAGGTGTTTTTTTAAGTGTATCAGCCATTTTCTATTTATTTGTACATTTTATTAAATATATCTAAATATTTTTTTTGATCTGCTTTAGTCATCGTTGTATTAATGTATTTTTCCATATCTTTTTCTGCTTTTTCACGATCTTTCACAATACGTGCATAATCATCAGGGTAGGTTTCTTTATACCATTCCTCTGATTCCTTAGCTCTACCATCTTTAATGACATCATCGATATAGTCAAGTACTGATGTAATTAAACCTAATCCCATCCAACCAAATTTAATTTTTCCCATTTCTTTAATTATAAAAGCCTTTGGGTTCTTTCAGGCAGTTTATGATTTATTTGATTTACACAAAATAAAAAAGGGCGTGAACCTCCGCTTTATATCCAGCCAATAGAGGTACCGCCAAGCACCTGGAACAACTGAAAAAGCAAAAGGAACACACCCATACGGATGCGTTCACCTAAGCTATTCCTCTGTTCCTAAAAAAATTGGCGGTTTTCTATTAGAGAAATACTTTTAGCAACGCTATTTTTATTATGTTTTTATTTTTCTATAAGCAAAAATTTTAGTTTAATAATACTTGACAAATATACGTAATATAAAAGCAATATATAATAAATTTACATAATGATTTTTTATTTCTTTTTAGCCAGTTTCTTTATAAATTCTGGAAAGGAAAGTTTATACCAGTCTTGTCGTTTATTTGATAAGTCTTCTAATTCAAATTTTCTTTGAATGGTAAGTTGGAATATCCGTGAAGTTTTCACAAACTCTATGTTTAAAGTAAGTATAGTGAAAATTGAAAAAAGATGAAAAGTTTATTTTCAGTTGGTTTATATTTGCTTTGGATAAATTCTGAATATTCTATTTTTCATCAACAAATTTAATAAACAATAATCTTTCATTCATTGCTGTAGTATTAACAACAGAAGTAAACTTTTCATTACATTTACTACACAGGTATTTGAATACTTTTGTTGTCTTTCCTTTCTTTGTATAACTTTCACTGCCACAGTGCGGACATTTTAAATATTCTCTTCCAACTTCTTTTTCCATTTCTTTTTCGTAATCAGTTTTAACATTTTGTTCATTTAAATTACTCATGATATTTGTTTTTATTGATTTGTAATTATTTTAAAAGCGTTTTGTTTGATTATTCTCCTAATACAGATTTCTGTAATAGCATTTGACTATTTGTATAAAAAGGCACATCTGTTTTCCCAAGAATAAGGGTTGGTAAACTACCTATTTCAGAAAGATTATCAATCGGAACCAAAACTGTTTTTGCACCATTGTCTGAAAGTAATGTTACCTTGTCTGCAAAATTATAAGATTTTTCTATTGCTCCACCAATTGAAACATTTCCTAATACAGCCAAAGCAGGTTTTAAATTTTTCTTATATAAAGATGAAATAATAGCAACATATACAGCACTTCCTATTCCTCCATTTATAACAGCACCCATCAGGTTACTAATTTGGATATTTATATCGAAATTACTTAATGAATGTTGTTCATTGAGAATGCTTTTTTCATTTGCTCTCAGGTAGTTGTAGGTATTTTTGATATTTTCTTTTACTTCATGTGAAGAAGTTCCTGTAATATTTACTTTACCATTCCCTTTTAAAGCAACAACTTCAATTTTTACCAATGCAAGATTATCTCCATCGCTGGTTGCAGTGTAGCAAACACCAGGGGGAAGCGGATTACTTTCAATTAATGATGTTCCTCTTTCTTCTGGTAAACCAACAAATAATTCTTCCTGTGTTTCTTTATCTATAAATGAGAAATTTGTATCCCAAAACTCCATGCCACCAATGCGTTTGAGTTGTTCTTTAACCCTTCTTCGCATCTCCATTGCCAAAACTAAATATTCCCGAATGTCATCTTTTGTAAATTCACCATTCGGGTGAATAAGTTTTATAAATCCAGAAACAATTTTTCTTATCGATTTTGAATCACGTTGTTTAATATGAGAACCCAAAACAAAGTATTTATCAATGGCATCATAGTAAGTTGTTTTTCTTTGTGATTTTAGAATTTCCGAAAAGAAATCGGTACTAAATCCAAAATGACTTGTAAAATTCTGAGGGCTAAATTTTGTAATTTCCCAACCTGGAAGGAACAAATTAATACGATCCAGGAAAGCGGTATCAAAATTTACTTCATCAGATAACGGACTGAATAAATGTGAAGTCTGTAAAACTGTTTCAACTGGTTGATTGATATTGCCATTTAATATTATGGAAGCTGAACCTGTTATTTCGCCACCTTTAGCTCTTGAAAAAGAACCTGATTCCATATAATCTTTCATAAGTGGAATGGCATCTCTATCTTTAAATAATTTATCTGTACTTTCATCAAAACAAATGGCATCCCATAAACCGACTGCTCCAACTCTGCCTGATGTATTATTTACAAATAATTGAGCAACAGAACCCTGTCCTCCTGAAATTAGAATAGCATAAGGTGTTATTTCCTTATAAATATATGATTTACCAGATGAACGTGGGCCCAACTCAACCATATTAAAATTAGCTTCAACTAATGGAATTAAACGACAAAGCAACAGATTTAATTTCCTTTCGTCAAAACCCTCACTATTTGGTTCATAACCAGCACTTCGTAGTAGTAAAGTTTTCCATTCCTCTTTGCTAAATAAATTTCTTTTTTCTGTAATTTTTGAATTGTCAAAACTGGATAATTGAATTGGTTTAATGTCCTTAACAACAAATGGATATACGATTGAACCAATAGTAATAATTGGATCATATTCCATTTCAATTATTGCCCATATACCACCAAGTAAGAGTTTTTCATGGTTTTTTACCAGATCATCATTGATGTTTGCTTTTTTAATATTGCTATTACTGATATTAGCCCAATACCTGTCACGTTGCGGATCTAAATCAACAGATATTTTATCAATGATTTTAAAACTACCTTTATCTCTTAATTTAGACTGAATTAAAGTGCTTTCTTCAGGATTTACATAATGATTACGAAGTATCGTTTTCACATTCTCCATACCTTCATGAAGTTTATCATCGTCTTCGGTACTACATGTATTGGCTAATAAATATTCTAACACAAAAGCAGGAACATTTGCACCTCCTTTAATGATACCGACCAAGTCTTTTTTTACAACAAATCCTCTAAATTGGTCTAATGCTTTTTTATCTAAATCGTCTAAAATCATTTTTATTGAATTTCTAATTAATACTTTGGTTTATAACAATCCTCCTAAATCTCTTGCATTCGATTTTTTAATGATAACACTATCAAGTTGTTCCTGAGTAATGGCATCTATTAATACAGCATGTATTTCATTATATCCGCTAAACGAAAAATCGAATGAATATGTTGATCCAGAATCTATAGTAACAATGTTGCTGCTATTAAAATTTATATTGTTTGCAAAAAACAATACTTTCACTTTACGATTTGATGCAAATATATCAGAAGATTCAGTGGATGCCTGTAATTTTATTCCAAACAATTCACCTGTTACATCCGATAAATCCTTTTTGTTTATAATAGATATTTTTAATCCAGATGAAACACTTATTTCATTTCTGAAAATAAATCTGGGAATAATAATTTCCTGCGGAGTGAAACCACCATGCGAAAAGCCGTATTTCCCAACAGATTTGAAAGGTCTGTGATTTTTTGCAACATATACATAATTAAACTCACCATACTTCTTCTCAAATCCAATCCAATCCGTGTTATTTTGTTTTTCTGTAGTACGAATATATCTTTCGTGTACTTCTTTTTTACCAACCGTTTTTGGTTCAATTTTATCAGATTCTTCCAGTAATCCAGTCAATACAAATCCATGATCTGTTATCAGATGCACTTCATTATATCCCATTTTTAAAAGCAGGGTAATTTTATCTGCAATTACATTTTCAAATTCTCCAAACAATTTTATTGCACCATGTTGTAATTTTTCCCCAGTACTATCAATGTCTTTGTAGGTTAGTACCAGATAATCCTTTTTCATTCCATAATTAAGTGCTTCCAAATCAAGATAAGTTATTTCTTTTCCACTTATTTCTGATAATTTCTTTTCACGTTCTTTATGAATAGCCAAAACTTCATTGTTTCCAACATATAAAGCACTCATATTATGTTCTGTTTCCGAAGGAATATCAGCCAGCATCAGATGTCTTTCCACTTTGAAGGTTTTTTCTAACGTAGTTGCAACAAAATCTGCTATTTCATATCTAACACCATCGCCTACTATAACAGCAATACCTGATTTTGCATTATTCAGCAAATTAACCATATATCCCTGTTGGTCTGAATTGTATGATGCTGAATATTCAAACCATTGTTGTAATAATTCATGATTAAGACTTTCATAATATTCCTGTAAAGGTCTGATAATGGATTCATCCTGCAAAAAATTCGCATATAAATTACGAATAGCTCTATCCACTTTTGAAAACCCTGAAGTATAAAATATTACAACTTTATCGAAACTATTACACATTGCTAATGGCTTGGTATCAAACTCTAAAATTGTAATAACATCATGCCACCATTCAGGAATGTATTTTTTAACTTTCTTACCTTTAATTCTTGGTTTTATTATATTTAGCTTTTCTGTTAAATATGACTTCTCTCTTATATTTGTTGTTATTTGTTGTAAAATTTTAATATCTATTTGGGGAAAGCAATGATCAGGATGAACCCCCCAGATATTTATTGTATCTTCCAACTTATAATTTGAAATGTATTTTTGTAATGATGAATTATAAGTATCGCTATCTACCCATTTGTAATATAATTTCATTAAGTTATCAGTTACAGTATTCGACAACAACTTATTGAATAACAGACTTACAACTTCATTTGCCAATGTTTTAGGTGGCTTTGACATATAGGGTTGACCAAGTAACTCAAACAGTTTTTCTTCAAAAAGCCTTTTTATATCTTTATCTTTTGATTTAAGATAAGTTTCAGGTTCGTGAAGAAAAGGTAGTAATTCATCTTCTATTGAAATAAGTTCTTCTAAATTTTGTAGAATTTTTTTCCACCATGCAATATCCTTTCCAACACCTAATTTTGCTGCAGTTAATAGCATCGGACTATCCATCAGAACCTGCAAACCTGTATTTGCAAATAGTTTCTTTTTTAACCATTCCGTTGGATTGCTTAAATCTAAACAGCCATGGGTAAAGCAATAGTCATATAAAAAACTCAATTTATCCTGAGTTCTTGTAATATAAAAAATTACAGCTTTATCTTTGTGTTTGGATTCTGCTTCAAATCGAAGGAATAATTCTTCTTTTACAGTTTGCCATTGCTCCTGCAAAAGGCTGTCTGTTCTTAAAATAGCATATCCTTTATTTTCCAATAGTGGTAATAAAAACTCACATTGACCTTTGGGGTCAATTATCACCATTCTTTTCCGATAGCTGATTTGCTGCTCAATATCCTGTAAAAACCATTTATCCGTCATATTCTTTCTATTGCAAATTTCAGATTTGTAAAATCACTATTTTTTTGTTGATTTATTTTCAATTATCTTCAAAAACAATATTCCCTTATCTGTTATTTTATGTTTTTGATTGGGATGATTTGGATTGTCGGGGATTGTTCGTTCAACCAGCTTATCTTCTGATAATTTTTTGATTACCTTGCTTAATTGACCCGATATTTCCTTTTGTTCCAACTCTTCTGATATTTCCTTTGATGATAATACTTTTTCTCTTAGTATTTTTAATACCAAACTATATAAAGACTCCTGCTGTAACTCCTGCTGTAACTCCTGCTGTAACTCCTGCTGTAACTCCTGCTGTAACTCCTGCTGTAACTCCTGCTGTAACTCCTGCTGTTGATGATAATTTTTATTGATGAATTGCACCTGTAGCTGAAGCCCTTGTTCTGACCATTTAAAATCTATTTCTGGGTAATCTTTCAATTCATCTGAAATAAGTTTCAATCCATTACCCCATTGATCAATAATACCCAATTTTTTAAAGATTGGTGCAATTACCTTGTTGCGAATATCTGATTGGCGGGCTTCCATATCAGTAAAATCTATAGAAGGCATTAGTTTTCCTGGACTAGTAATTTCCACCATATCATCATAGATTGCCACTTTAATATCTTTGCCTGTAAGCGAATAATCACGATGAACTACAGCATTTCGAATGGCTTCCCTAATAGCTATTACAGGATATTCCCAACGAGTTTTGGTGTAAACTCCTGTTACTTTTGCACCTTTGTTAATATGCCTGAGTACAAAATCGTAAGCCAATTCTGCCTGATGAGCAATATTTTCATCTATTGTTTTCTGATCAATAAATTCAGTGGCTGTTATTCCTTTAAATCGTGCACATTCTATTTTTGCATAAGGGAAAAGTTCGTTTTTAATTTTACCATCAGAAAATAGTACTAATGCATTAGTAGCCAGAAAATTTCCTTGAAATTTCTTAATTAGTTCAAGTTTTTGTATGGTGACTTCGTTTAATTCTTCTCCTGTTTTTTCGTTGAAAAATTTTCTGAATACTTCTATTGAAATATCCTGAATAGATTTATCGTGCAAAAGTTCACTATCAAAAGAAATATTTCGTTTCTGGCGTTCCAGTTCTGCAATAATTTCAGTATCTGCCTGTCGATTTGAAGAACCTACTCTGATATATGTGCCTTGTAACTTTCCTTTTGATTTCAGATAGTAAGGAAGATTGCTTCCACGAAAAATCTGTACTTTAATAAATCGTTTGCCATCGTCACCATGAAATGAAATTTCAGGAATTATTACAGGATAACAATTATCGTGAATAAGATTGCTTATTTGTTCTTCCAGTTGCATTAAATCATCTTCGGCAACTCCCGTTATTTCACGAGGTTCGTTTCTGATTCCGATAAACAATTCGCCACCTGCATCGTTGGCAAAAGCAACAATTGTTTTTGTAAGATCAGCCGATGTTGGCAGGCTTTCTTTAAACTCTAATCGTCTGCCCTCTGCTTGCTTTATGATGTCTGAAATCTTCATTTCTAATATTTATTTTCTAATTGATTAACTACCAATCTGCATTTAAGTATTTTTCCAGTTGTGTTGCTTTTAGCACTTCTGCTCTCAGCATGCCTTTCTTTTGCAAAGGGGCTATGTTTTTGCCCACGCCATCATCTAATATCGGATTATAGCCTTCGGAAATAAGTTCATCTACTTTTTTGGTAAACAAAGCTATTTCCTGCAATTGCAAACGAATTTTTTCTTTTTCGCTTTGTGCCTGTGCTGTTGTACTTTCTGCTATTTCTATCTGGCGATATTCCAGTTTCTCTATACGTTTATTCAGGTAGTTTGTTTTTAAGTTGTACAAATTATCACGACTCCATTTGTAAATGATAATATAAGCCTCAAAACCATGATGTTCGCCACTGCTCAAGTGCCAGATAAAAGGCGTTTTTGGCAGGTACATAAATAGATTTAGGTGATCACTCAATTGTTTAAAGAAATGATTTTCGATATATTCATTTAAAGGGCGACCTAACAAACTATCCAGCTGCATAAACTGGGCAGAAGTAAAACCCTGACTCAGGCAATGCTGTTCCAACCTATCTAGTAAGCAAGGCTCTCCTGGTAAGCCTACCAAAGGAATAATACCATCTTCGTCTTTCATAAGCAAAGTACGAATGGCATCAGCCAGAAATTCCAGTGCAATTTCGCTGGTTCTGGCTTGTGGCAGAATTTTGCTTTCCTTAAACCAAAGACAAATATCCAATGGATTTACTTTATTCCGAATACAGAATTCTTCCAAATCATTATTACTTTGGTATAAGGTAGTAAAACTTTCAATTAATTCCCGTTTTCTGTCTCCATCAAATTCAACTTCGGGCAGTTCATTTATATGATTATCAATAAGCAAACGGATTTCTGCTGTTATACCTAATTCTTCGTTGGTAATCGATTTCCACATAGCCAAAGTTTCAGTACTGATACCTTCTGCACCCACAGATAAACCCATTTTGGTTTCTACCTGCGCACGGTCTTCATTGCTTAGCTCATATACTTCGTAAATCAACTCATTTATAATGGCTTCGTTTAGTAAAACTATGGCTAATTGTAAGTTTTCGTAATTAAGATAACTTAACAATCTATTTTTTAAAGATATTTCAGAGAAAACTAAAAGCGGGCATTTGTTGAAATCAGGTTCAATTATTTTGAAAGAATTATTTTTTTGCTTTATTTCTAAGCTACTACAAATAAGAGTTTTTAGATTATTAGATAAAAAAGTATTAGGGATAATATAGGGTAATTTTTCAATATCACCCACAGTAGTGCTTACAGTGGGATTTAAACATGAAGCTATATATAGAGCAATTTTAGAATTTAAATATGCTAAGCAAACCTCTATATCATTAATATCAATGGGAAATATTGATCTTGAAGCACTATCAAACAGAGTATTAGAATTAAGAATTCTGTAATTAACTCCTTTAGAGCCAACTGAACTAAAAGTAATTCCTTTATGAAAATAAAATCTTTCATTTCGCACAGAAGCACCTGGATTGGATTTTACTAAAGTACCATTAGTTTCCCAATTAATTCGCAACCAAACATTACCATAATATTTATTGTATGATCCACCTTTTGCATAATATGGAAAATCTACCAATGTTTTATCTTTAATCTCCCAATTATATCTCAAGAATCTATCATTATTGGCTGTAGTTAATCCTTCTGCTACTTTAAAATAGTCTTTTACAACTCCTTCCTTAAACTTCTCTCTAAACCCATCACTAATCCAATAGATAAAAGGCCAGCCCTCAATAATTTTGAGTTTGGATTGGGGTAGGGAAATATTGTGCTTGTTTGGGCGGTTTTCGAAATAATCTTTCAATGCTTCTAAACAAAAATCTTTTTTATATTTTTCATTTGGTGTTCTGGTATATTGATCTAAAGAAATAAAAAGTGAATTGTCATTAGTTAATTTCTTTTCTAAAACATAAAATGCTGGATCAACCATCACTGTGCCAAATAAATTACTCAAGCCATAATCAGCAAAAACATTAATGTGAGTTTTGTCAATAATAAATTTTCTCACATCTTCAAACGACTTGATATACATAAATGTCAAAGGATGAATTAAAGCCATTTTCCCATTATCATTGGTTAACTCATAACAACGTTTTATAAAAGCAGCATATAAATTGGTATTAAATTTATAAGGTTTTGTATAATTGGCATTAATAAAAGTTTTCAGTTCCTCGCCAAAATCAGCACTGTCGGTATAAGGAGGATTGGCTACTGCCACATCGTATTTCTGGGTAAGGAGTTGTAAAAAAGTTATGGCATCCTGGGTTTTGGTATTCAGGAAAGTTTGCCCCTGTTTGGCGGTATTTAAAGCTACGGCTTTTTGCAGGTTGCTAAAGAAATTGCTGCGAAACTGTTCGTAATTTGCCAGGGTTTGCTCCGTAAAAAACTGCAATTGTGCTCTTTCAAATTGTTGCGTTAAGCCATGCAATCGCAAACTAAATTTTTCTTCCAAACGAACTAAGGAACCAAATTTATAAGCTTGCTGCAAATCGCTCCAAAGGTCAATTACTATTTTTTCCAACTCATCATCAAGTTTGCCATCGGTTTCAAATAGCGATTTTACTTCTTCGTAATCAGGCAAAAAGAAATCGGAACTTACCAAATTAAAATGGTTGATTTTAACACTGCGTTTTTTGCGTTTGGCTTTTATATACAAACCCAGTTGTGCCAATTGTACGGCACGGTCATCCAAATCAATACCATATAAATTGTTTTCAATAATAAGTTTGGCAATTTGGTTTTCATCGAAATCAGCACCGTAGTTTTCAATCTGGTCGAGATATAAATCGTAAAACAAATCGAAACCATAAAGCACAAAATTTCCACTACCCGTTGCAGGGTCAATTAATCGGATTTCTTTTAGTGGTTTGCGTTCTCTTATTTGTGTTTTTGGTGCATTAGCAATTTTATATTTGTTTTTAATATCGCTATCGGGATACATTTCCATGTATAATTTCCCCAAACTATTATCCACCAAAAACTTAACCACCCAGCGTGGTGTATATACCTGACTTTGAATACTTACTTTATTGTATTCGGTTTTCGCCTTGCTTTCCTTGTGTTCTGCCTTTTTGTAGTTGTTATAACTTTCGTATAACCAACCCAATACATCATCGCTTTTCCAAATATCGGTTTCAACCTGTGTGTCGGTTTCCACTTCGTTAAAAGCTATAATAATACTGTTCAATTCAATGGCAGTAGGCAACAAATGATAAGGATGCAAGGTGCTGAACAATGGAATATCTCCCGAAAGTGCTTGTAATTGTTCCTGCATAAATAGCAACAAACCTTCAGCTTCTTCGTTTCTGGCTTCGGGATGTTTTTCTAGCCATGCATAATGGGCAAAGGAACGGTCGCCATGCTGGGTTCTGCGAGTAATAATTTCGGGATGCAACACATGAGCTTCCATTACCTTTAAGGCAGCCAGCCTATTGAATAAAGTAAAAGTAAGTTCTTCCAGTAATTTCAGGTAAGCATCCTTATGATTTCCTGTTTCTGCTAACAATACATTCCATATTGTTTCAATTCTTTTTCTTTCATCACCATATTCCGAAGCTATGTTTTCAATAGCAACTAATTCGTTGGAATTAATTCCCATTTTCCCTAAACTATTTCGGAACGAAATATCAATCAGTAGCCTTAATTTATCAACATGTTCACTTAGTTTCATATTTTATAGTATATTATTGAAGTTCAATATCATCATTATCATCAGCACTTGCCAGTTTTTGCAATTCCTGCTGCAACCATTGCTTGTAAGCACTTACTTTTAATTTTTTAGCAGGAATAGCAGAAGTAAAAGTCCGTATTTGTATTTTTTCTTCCTCTTTCTCTTTTTTAACTACTACTGTTTTTATCAAACTTGCTCTGGAAATTTCAAGTTCAGTTTTCTTGCTGTTGTATATCTCGATAAACGAAAGCATTTCAGAATAAGTAAACTTGCTATTGTTATCTTTTACATCAAAGCCCAGATCAATAACTGTTTGTGTGCGTTGATCAGCATATTGCAATATGACATTTACTTTTTGTAATACATTATTGTTTAATCCTTCAGGAAGCTTATGTATTTCATTAATCAAATCGTTAGCATCAGATTTTAATTGAATGTATTTAGCTGAAACAATTTTATTAGCATCCTGAAACAAACTATGATATTCGTCTTTTACTTTCTGAACCAGTTGTTGCAAAGCTACAAAGTTTTTTACCACTTCGTTCGTATATAAGAGTTTGAAATCAACAGTTAATTTTTCAATAGTCCTATTAGAAGTAGCCGCTTTTTTAAGTTCATCATTCACTGCTTCAACAAATAATTTCCAATCTCTTACTTTTTGCAAATTATTCCTGATAAATTTCTCGTGTTTCTCAATTGCCTGAAGTGCAATCAGGTAATTTTCTTTTCCCGTTAAGAAATCCTGTGCTTTATCAATATAATTTGCTTCGCTTACGGCTCCTGTATATTGAGAAAGTATCTCTTTTTGTGACTCAATACTTGAAAATAAGGTGTCGAAATCTTTGTTCTGAATTCGCATATCATTCACTTTATCGCAAAAACGTTTTGCCAGATCACGGATAGCTTTTACCAATTCAAAATCATTGGTATTATAATCAACTTTTTTACCAATATGTATTTCAATTTCAAAATCTAAAAGGAATTGAGCAATATCTTGTTTTTGTGAAGCGGAAAGTGCTTTGGAAATAGCTTTGAAAGAAGCATTGCGAAAACGTGTTGCAGCATCAAAAACCTGTTTAATCCCTTGGTCTTTCCACGAAAAGAAATCTTCACCATTGTATTTTGCAATAACTTTACCAGCACGCATTAAAGCAGCCAACGTTGAAATAACCGTTCCGTATTGAAAATTAGTTGGTGGAATAAATAAATCATTTTCAATGGTTCTGCCATCAACATAGGTATTTCTTATTTTATAAAGAATTTCTTCAACCACTTTTAAGTTACTTCCTATAAAATTTCCATTACTATCAAAAAACTGAAAATCATTACCATGAAAATATTGCTGTAATCTGGAATTATTATTTTCCTGAATAATGATAGGTGCAATACTATCATTTAACTGCGATGATAATCTTTTGTGATATACATTTTGTACAATCTGTCTTTGTTGCGATTGTATTATTGTTTGCCAGTTATCTTTTGTAAGTTGATAAATATTATATAAATAAATAGCAGATGCTTGAAGTAAGGATTGTTCTATCAGGTTTTTCAACGTGTTTTCTTTCTCTGATTTTGCTACCGAAAAACTACGTAAAATCTGCCCTTCATCAGATTTGGGATCGGTATATTTTTGTTCAAGATAAGTAGTACGTTCAATTTCATCAATAAGCTTGTCAATTTCTTTAAAAGAATTGTTATCAGGAACTATGCATACAACATCTTTATCATTTTGATGTTGAACTTTTAAAATTTCAATATCGTTTGTACGATCATCGGAAATATTATAAACACTTTTCAACTTTATTTTTAATTGTTTTGCTGAAGGTGTAGTTAATTCGTCATCATTATCAGTAGTAATATAAAAATCGTAAGTTGTACCCGTATCAGTTATACGTGCTAAATTTTTAATAAAACCCGAAGATTTGTAAGCAGATACAACTTGTTTTTTCTTAACATAACTCTGAACTGTAAACTCATTCATTTCATCCAGCAATCGTTGTTCAATATCAGATGTAATGCGATACGTATTATTTGTATCAAGTAAAACTTTGGCATCGGTTAATATTTCTAATGCGTTGATAATTTCAACCTGAATTTTATGGAAATCTTCGGGATCTTTGATATACGATTTAACTATGTTGGCTAAGGTAGTTGGAATAACTTCTGCTTCAGATAAAAAATGAATAGTTTCCAATAATTTACGTCCAGAAACAGGAGAATGAGTTTCTCTTAAAATTCTTTCAGCATTATCATATCTGCTAACCAATCTAACAGGTGGTTGTGGTTGTGCTTCTTTTGCTATTTGCCATCCCGTAGCAACTTCATATAAACTATTGTTTTGTAATTCCTGTTTCAGAATGTCGTAGGTAGTAATTATCATACCTCTGGCAGCCACCTTGGTAGAAGCATAACCTTTAGTTCCAAAAAGGAAATTCTGAAGCAAATCGAACTGATATTTGTAGAAAGGATAATATGTAATATAAGCATCAAGGCTATCGGTTTTGGTTATACCAGAGCCAATTAATGCAGCATGATCTGAAATCTTTCCTGAATTGTTTTTGTAATGTTCTTTCAGATTACCAATTGCTGTTTCTGTTTTTCTTAATAATCTGTTGCGTATAATGACATCAACTTCAGTAGCTTCTAAATGTATTTTGGTTTTAAAACGGTCAGTAACTTTGGTAAGTTGTGCTTTACTGATATTTGAATTATTGATAACATCATCCAGTTTTTCCTGGGCAATAGCAATAGTCCATACTTTTCCACCAAGTGATGAAAGGGATTCACTTAAACCTTCCAAATCCAATAAGGTAAATTTTTTCTGATTTATCGCTTCACTGGCTTCGTCGAAAAGAAAAATTATTTCTTCACCTTTATTGATTTGCAGGTAATTATTTAGCTCTTCCTTTAACCTTGATGAACTAAATTGGTCAATATCCCTGCGAATTGTTTCCATAAGGTTAGAATAATCACTTTCTGAATTTCCTTTTTGCAGGTAAATGTTTTTGGCTGCTTTTACATACTCAACCAATCTACTTTTAATGTCAATCCAATCTTTATTTATATTTTGAAAAATAAAATCATGAATATTTAATTGTTTATCATTAAGCATTAATTGATAAAGGAATATACCATGTTCATTCTCGGGAAGTTCAAGCGATTTTAAAAAGGAGCGAAAAAGTGTAAATGATAATCCTTTTTGGGTATCTTGTTTTGCAACATCCAAAAATACAACTCGGCAATTAAAGGAATTAAGTTTAGATATTGAATTTTTAACCAATGCTTCATTATTAATTCCAGTAAATCTTTGCAAAATTCTATCTCTTGCAGGAGTACCAGCAATAATTCGATTACTAAGCATATAGCCTAATAACTTACCAAAATAGGACTTTCCAGAACCGTAAAATCCCGATAACCAAACTCCAGTTTCAGTAATATTTGACACAAAGGTTGTAACAAACTTATCATATTCACTTGCTAATCCGTCAGTAATAATATAGTTTTCAATTTCAGCTTGGATTTCAACTTCTGAGAAATCTTCTAAATCAATTACATTTTTAATATCTTCGGAAAGGTCAATGGTTAATATATCTTTAATTTGCATAGTCGAGTTTTTTAAGATTTAAAATCATTTATTATCAAGCATCTGTATTTAGAAGCTGGTCTTTTATTTAAAAAAAGTAAATTATCAATATCATGTGTGGCAGGATACAATACAATTAATGGTAATGATGATTTCATTACAATTTCACTTTCCATAATATGTATATTGTCAATTCCACTCCCATATAAAGTTCCAGAATTAATTAAAATTGGAATTTTATTATTAGTGAAACTATCAGCTATTTTTTTAATTATTAAACCGAATAAGTCATTGCTTTCTTCACCTTGAGGGGCTTTAAATATCTGATGAACTGAAACTTTCAGAAGTTCGAACAATTCTGTTAGGTCAGATTTATTCAGTTCTACAAATTCTGTAAGTAAATTATTTAAATCAATTATTTGATAGGTATCTGAATCTAAAATTTTGTTTATTGCATTAATATATTCATGTTCCATTTTAGGATCACAAACAATTAATATTGAATTGCCTCCATTGGCATTTAATCTAATTTCAGATCGTTTGTTGGATTCAACCAGACGTTTGGTGTCAAGGACTATATTTTCAGGATTTTGTAATTTCATAATATATGTTTTCAAATTCAATAATTGGTTCAATTTTCAGATTATCTCCAGTAAAATAGATGTTGATATATTTTGAGAATTTCTTATTCATTATTCGTTCGATAAATATTTTTCTTTCTAAGAAACAATAATCTAACCAAGTGCTTTCAAGAATATTTGATTTGGTTTCAACAGCAAGAATCCAATAAACAAAAAGTATAAACATCTTATCGTTAAGATAATTATTATTTATACTCTTATTCAGGGAACCACTCATAAGGTTAAACTTCTTTAATAAGGTAAGATATTTTGAAGCAGTTACTTCAATAGTAGAATCAGCCCATTTTTTTAATTCTGGTTCAGTTTCTTTTAGTTCGGTTAAACAGGCTGAAACTTCGGGCTGCTTAATAGCTACTCTACCACTATAAAGTGCTGGGAAATATACCTTTTCGTTCAGATAGTTTAACAATTGATTATTAAAAGATGTATTCCAAAATATCATTAATAAACTATCAGCAGAAATAATTTCAACGCTAAGAATACTTCTGAATAAAACTTCAATTTTTTTATTTGAAAATCTTAACATGGTATTTGTTATTGCCTTTTCAAATCTTTTTACTGATTTATCCGTTTTGATTGTAGTATAAGAATAATGACCACTATTTTGATTAAGA
>CAIZXK010000500.1 GCA_903936865.1 uncultured Bacteroidales bacterium
ATTCAGAAAAATCATTGATAGAGAAAAACAATTGATTTATGAACGAAAAAGTGCTTAAATGTTTATATGATATAAAGATTGCCATTGAAGAAATAGATAGTTTCTTTAATGAGCAAACTTTTAAATTTTCATATTATTCTACTAATTTATTGATTAAAAGAGCAGTAGAACGAAATCTGGAAATTATTGGCGAAGCTATGAATCGTATTTTAAGGGAAGAACCCAATTTCCCGATTGAAAATGCTTACCGTATTGTTGGTCTAAGAAACCAGATTATACATGGATACGATATGGTTTCAGATGAAAATATATGGGCAATATTAATAAATCAACTTCCAAAACTGAAAATTGAAATAGAAAGACTAGTAAATTGATTTATTATTATCAACTTTTTAACGTATAAATTATCAACTTTCTTAATGTAAATTTGTGAAATTCTTTGCGAATTTCAAATCACCAATTCAGCATTTCTCAAAATCGCCAAATTTTCTTACTTTTGCAGCTTAATTCAAAATCATATACCTAATTTTATATATATGGACTATAATTTTAATGAGATAGAAAAGAAATGGCAAGCTTACTGGAAAGCTCACAAAACATATAAAGCCGAAAATAAATCAGATAAACCTAAATATTATGTATTGGATATGTTTCCTTATCCATCCGGTGCCGGATTACATGTAGGTCATCCGCTGGGTTATATTGCTTCCGATATATTTTCGCGTTACAAACGCCACAAAGGTTATAATGTATTGCATCCGATGGGTTACGATGCCTATGGGTTGCCAGCCGAACAATATGCCATACAAACCGGTCAGCATCCTGCTATAACTACTGAGAAAAATATAGCCCGTTACCGCGAACAATTAGATAAAATAGGTTTCTCTTTCGATTGGGACCGCGAAGTTCGTACTTGCGATCCTTCCTATTATAAATGGACACAATGGACATTTATTCAACTGTTTAATCATTATTATAATTTGAAAACCAACAAAGCCGAAAGTATTTCCGAATTGGTCGCAATATTTGAAAAGGAAGGAAATAGAAATGTAAATGCTTCAACAACACAATTAGAAGTATTTACTGCTGAAACATGGAATTCAATGACCGAAAAGCAACAGCAGGAATTGTTGATGCATTATCGCCTGACTTATCTTTCGGATACGATGGTAAACTGGTGTCCACAATTGGGTACGGTATTGGCAAACGATGAAGTGGTTGGTGGACTATCAGTAAGAGGAGGTTATCCAGTTGAACGCAAATCGATGCGTCAATGGTCATTGAGAATATCAGCCTATGCCGATAGATTGTTGCAGGGTTTCGAAAATCTGGATTGGAGTGATTCCATAAAAGAAATTCAAAAGAACTGGATTGGAAGATCTGAAGGTGCAGAGGTAGATTTTAAAATAACCAAAAACCTCTCCCCAGCCCTCTCCAAAGGAGAGGGAGCTGCTGTACCCCGTTATCATACAACTAATCCGCTTGATTGGAATGTTTTGAAAGACCATGCTAAAGAAATGAGAAAACAACCAACAGAAGCAGAAAATGTTCTTTGGCAAAATATCAGGGCAAATCAATTAGGTTTTAAAATCAGAAGACAACAGGTTATTAGTAATTATATTGCTGATTTTGTTTATATATCAAAAAAAATAATTATTGAAGTTGATGGCAAAATTCATGATTTTCAAAAAGAACAGGATGAATCAAGAACTCAGGAATTAAATAAATTAGGATATGAAGTAATCAGATTTTCAAATGAAGAAGTTTTATTTGATATAGAAGGCGTTTTGACAAAAATTAAGTCGAAGCTCGAATCTAAAGTCCTCTCCTTTGGAGAGGATTTAGGAGAGGTGATTAGGATTTTTACAACAAGACCAGACACAATATTCGGAGTTTCATTTATGGTATTATGTCCTGAACACGAAGTTATTTCTTCAATAACAACTGCTGAACAAAAAGCAGAAGTTGAAACATATCTGCAATGGGCTAAAAATCGATCGGAACGTGAACGTCAAGCAGAGGTAAATAAAATTACAGGAGTTTTTACCGGAGCTTTTGCCATTAATCCATTAACTCATGAAGAAATTCCAATCTGGATATCTGATTATGTGTTATCAGGTTATGGAACCGGAGCAATAATGGCAGTTCCTGCTCACGATAGCCGTGATTTTGCTTTTGCACGTCATTTTAATTTACCAATTCCACAGGTAATTCTACCAACCGGCGAACAACCAGAAGATACTTCTTTATGGAAAGAATCCAAGGATTCCAAGGAAGGTAGCTGCATCAATTCGGGTTTTATTACAGGTATGAATGTGAAAGATGGAATAAAAGCAGTAATTGATTTTGTAGAGAAAGAAGGAATGGGCAAACGTATGATAAACTTCCGCTTGCGTGATGCTATTTTCAGTCGTCAGCGTTATTGGGGAGAACCATTTCCTGTTTATTACAAAGAGGGTATGCCTTATATGCTGGATGAAAGCAAATTACCACTGGAATTACCAGCCGTTGATAAATACTTGCCAACAGAAAGTGGCGAACCACCATTGGCACGTGCCAAAAACTGGAAAACCGATGAAGGATTTCCATTGGAATGCAATACCATGCCGGGTTTTGCAGGAAGCAGTGCTTACTATCTCAGATATATGGATCCACGCAACGATAAGGAAATATTCTCGAAGGAAGCCAATACTTACTGGCAGAATGTAGATTTGTATATTGGTGGAGCTGAACATGCCACCGGACATTTGATTTATTCTCGTTTCTGGAACAAATTCCTTTTTGATCTGGGTTTATGTGTAAAAGATGAACCTTTCCAAAAGCTTATTAATCAGGGGATGATTCAGGGAAGATCAAATCTGGTATACAGAGTTGTAGGAACAAACCAGTTTGTATCATATGGAATAAAAAATAATTTTGAAACTCAAGCCATTCATGTGGATGTAAATATTGTAGATGCTGATATCCTGGATACAGAAAAGTTCCGTAATTGGATGCCCGATTTTGCAAATGCTGAATTTATATTGGAAAACGGCAAATATCATTGCGGTTGGGAAGTAGAAAAAATGTCTAAATCATTGCATAATGTTCAAAATCCAGATGATCTGGTTGTAAAATATGGTGCAGATACTTTGCGTATGTATGAAATGTTCCTCGGACCGCTGGAACAATCTAAGCCATGGGACACCAAAGGTATAGAAGGTGTGTTTCGCTTTATCCGTAAGTTCTGGAAATTGTATCACGACGAAAACAATGCTTTATGTGTAACTGATGAAAAAGCTACAGCTGCAGAATTTAAAGTATTACATAAGACTATAAAGAAAATTACTGAAGATATCGAACGCTTTTCATTTAATACGGCTGTAAGTTCCTTTATGATTTGTACCAATGAGTTGAATGATTTAAAATGTCATAAACGTGAAATAATGCAGCCACTTGCTGTATTGATTTCCCCTTATGCACCTCATCTGTCCGAAGAACTATGGGAACGCCTTGGAAATAAAGAAAGCATCAGTACAGCTTTATATCCTATCTGCAATGAAACATATCTGGTGGAAAATACCTTTAACTATCCGATTTCATTTAACGGCAAAACCCGTTTCCAACTTGAGTTTCCTTCTGATATGGCTATCGCTGATATTGAAAAAGCTGTATTGGAACATCCTGATGCACAAAAATGGCTGGAAGGCAAATCTCCCAAAAAGGTGATTATTGTTCCAAAGAAGATTGTAAATATTGTAATTTAATTCAAACTAAACCAAAAGTGCTCATTTAGCTTGAGTATAAAAAAGATTATTCATTAAAGCCGATAGTGTTTGTAGCTATTGGCTTTAAAATTTGATAGAGAATAATTTTTTCAAAATTAATAAATTGGCTATTTAAGATAAAGTTCAATTTACTATTACTACCCGTTTTACAATATTTTCCAATTTTTATATCTCCTCTGGAAATAAACTGTTTTAAATCAGTTTATTGTAATTTTAATCTCATTTTTTTATCTAGTCATGTATAAGTCTGCCAACCAAATAACAATAAAAAAGAAATAATACCATTTGTTTTCTAACATCAGATTTGTTTTCCTTTTTACACTGTCGATATTTTTTCTAATTTTACACTTTAATATTTTAAGAAATTCATCAGTTAAAAATGAAAATAGCTTTGGCACAACTAAATTATCATGTAGGTAATTTTGAACAGAATACAAATAAAATTATTCAATCAATCCGTAGAGCAAAACAAATGGATTGCGAGTTGATTGTTTTTTCCGAATTGGCAATTTGCGGTTATCCTCCTCGAGATTTTCTGGAATTTTCCGATTTTATCGAACGGTGTTATACTAGTTGCCGGGAGATTGCTGATGAATGTACGGATATTGCTGCTATTGTGGGATTGCCTGTTAAAAATGATAATCCGAAAGGAAAACCTTTGTTCAATTCAGCTGCATTTTTGTATGAAGGGAAAATACAATCGCTACATCATAAAAGCTTGTTACCAAATTATGATATCTTTGACGAATATCGTTATTTTGAACCTGATTATTCTTCAAAAGTAGTTGAATATAAAGGTAAAAGGATTGCTCTCACTATTTGTGAGGATTTGTGGAATATTGGTGAAGAAATGCTTTATCCCTATTCACCGATGGATATTTTAATTAAGCAACAACCCGATCTTATGATAAATATTGCTGCTTCTCCATTTAACTCCGATCAGGCAGAAATGAGAAAATCGGTATTAAAGAAAAATGTTGAAAAATACCAGCTTCCACTTTTATATGTAAATCATGTAGGAGCACAAACTGAACTTATTTTCGATGGAGGTTCACTTGCATTAAATACAAATGGAAATATTATTTCAGAATTAAAATACTTCGAAGAGGATTTTAGAATATTTGATTTCAATGAGTTAACTTCTAATAGTAAAGAAGACAACATGCCTATACCCATTTCGAAAATTGCATGGATACATGATGCGTTAGTATTGGGTATTAAAGATTATTTCAGAAAATTAGGATTTACCAAAGCTATTTTAGGATTATCGGGTGGTATTGATTCTGCTGTTGTTTTGGTTTTAGCAACTAAAGCTCTTGGCAATGAAAATGTTAAAGCTTTGCTTATGCCTTCAAAGTTTTCATCGCAACATTCCATAGATGATGCAATTAAACTAGCTGATAATCTAAATGTTTCCTATGAAATAATAGAAATTGAACCTGCTTTTGAACGTTTTGGTGAAATACTATCTCCTTTCTTTAAAGACTTAGCTTTTGATGTTACCGAAGAGAATCTTCAGGCAAGAATAAGGGCTGTTTTACTAATGGCTTTCAGTAATAAATTTGGAAACGTATTACTTAATACTTCCAATAAAAGCGAAGCAGCTGTTGGTTACGGAACACTTTACGGTGATATGTGCGGAGGATTGTCGGTGATTGGAGATTTATATAAAACTCAGGTTTACGAACTTTCTGAATATATGAACAGAAACCAAGAGATTATCCCAATTAATACAATAATTAAACCTCCTTCAGCAGAGCTACGACCCAATCAGAAAGATTCAGATTCTTTACCAGATTATGATATACTCGACAGTATATTATACAATTATATCGAATTAAGAAAGGGACCAAGGGAATTGTTGGAAATGGGTTTTGATGAAACTATTGTTCGTAAAACACTCAGATTAGTAAATATTAATGAATACAAAAGACATCAGACAGCTCCAATTCTAAGGATTTCTTCAAAAGCTTTCGGAATGGGAAGAAGAATGCCTATTGTTGCAAAATATCTGTTATAATTGCGAATTGGTTCGTAATTATAAACTTGATTTGTCAATTACTTTATTACTCATCATCTGAGTAATTCAAGACTTCCGCTTTGTTTGAATTCAGGTTTTCCTAATGCTTTTGCAGATATAACATAAAAATAAACACCTGTACTTAATTTATCACCATTCCAGTTATTTTTATAATCTTTATTATCAAACACTTTAATGCCCCAGCGATTATAAATGGCAACCTGAATTGTCCAGTTTTCATTATTCTTGATTTCAAAAAAATCATTAAATCCATCTCCATTTGGAGTGAATATATTTGGAATTATTAGCTCCTTAACTTCCGGTATGATAATAGTATCGCCAATAATTTTAAAGTGAGCTTTAATAAACTGATTGCTTGTCAAATTAACCGAAACTGAATCAAGAAACTTTGAAGATGAAACAGTATCAACACCTAATTCCCAATATTGAAATTGATAATTTGGTTTTGCTTTTGCTCTTAACAATGTAAGTATATTCCCATAATATTTGGCATTCCAGGGATAGGTTGGAACCCAGATGGAATTAACTTTTATTTCCCCTGAATTGGGTGGTACAACGTCAAAAGCAATATTAAACGGACCGGTTAAATTATAACAATTTATCATACCCTGAGCCAGTTTTACACAGCGCTGGTCAATAAAATCCTTTAAGTCCTGAACATTGTTTTGCCAGGTAGCCATTGAACCTCCCCATTTAGCAATTTGTTTTGGCATTTCGGTAGCAAACTGATCAATAAGGCTGTCGAGCAAAAATTGCATATTGGAGCAACTAAAAACAGTATTTGATAAATCAGCAAAACGGGCAATATAATATTGTTTAAAAATTGGATTTGCTAAAAGAGAATTTAGTACCTGTGTATGTCCCTGGCCACCGGGATCGTTTAATTGTTCTGGGAAACAAGGGTCAGCATCAGGTTGTTGTGTTGGTATATTTGTGTAGTTGATGTAATGGCCAAAAGTTGCATCTTCATCCCAGAGGCAATATCTCCATTTCTTTTTGTCAGCATTTGGGTTTAATCCTCTCCACCATTGAGTATTCCAGTTAAGCCAGTCGGAACAAACCACATACGAATTCAAAACAAAATAATCAACCAAACTTTTGGTATTATATAAATTGTCAACATAATCATAATTAGCCTGAACAGCCATGCTATTACTTAAAATATAAGTTTTCAATGTATTCCAATCTGTTTGAGATTGTGCTCCGCCATACTCACTCCAAGTTCCTCCCCATGTTTTAAGCATTTGAATATCTTTTTCACCAGAATTATAGTAGTATTCAATAAAATCAGCATCATCCATTTTTTCCCTTAAATCGTATAAGCCCCAATATTGTCCATTCAGATAAACTACACATGGTTCATAAGTTCTTACATCAAGATACAATTCTCCTCTTAATGAAAGCGTATGAACATAAGGATCACGGATATGAGCACCACCGGTTTCGAATGGATAATTATCGTTTGCAAGAGCTTTCACAATAATTCGCTGAAATTCTGTACGGGTTTTGCTGTCAAAAAGTTTATGTGTTAAGGCATGTTTTGTTCCATACTGGTCTTTGGCAATAAAGTCAAAACCTCTTTGATCGTAAGCCCAAGAATCGTTTCCATGTTTATTGGTTGTACCTGTTGCCTCTGCTTTCAATTGATTGGCTCTATCGAAATATTCAACTCCGGCATCCGCATCAATCTGACTTCCATTTAATAAATTGTCAACCTGATCGCCAAAAACAGAAATGGTTGCAATGCTATGGTTTTCATTTATTATATAAGTATTACTTTCGGTAAAACTTGATGGAATATTTGAGTTTGTACTAAATGCTTTAGCTCTGATTACCTGAGTATTTGTAATATTTATTGGAGCTGTATAAAGAGTGGATGCTTGTGTGGGTTCACTGCCATCAGTTGTATAGTAAATACTAATGTTAGCATCTGGTGATGAAATTGTTAAACTAATTGGTGCAGGATAATAGGCTGCATTTTGATTGAAAAGAGGAGTTGTTGCATAATTTTGTTTTGCATTGCTATTTGCATTATCAGGTGTAGGTGAAGTAAACAAAGCCCATGTAGTGGCACCATCAGTTGTTCTTCCTCTGGAATGTCCTTTTTGTGTGGGAATCAAAATAATATCCTCCAGAATTGTGCCTGCTGCATTTGAAAGAACAATATTTTCTGGTTTGGTTTGTGTAAGTTTGAAATTAGTGTGAAGATATCCACCGGAATATTCATCTCTTCCATTACAAAAAGCTATTATTCTGCCATTTGCAGGAATACTTACACCGGCTGGAATTTGCCATTTAGTTGGAACTGTAGTTTTATCACTTAAGTAAAACCCTGAAATACTAATGGCAGTAGCACCTGGATTGTAAAGTTCTATCCAGTCTTCGTACTTATTGTAATTATCTGGAAAAGTATTGATATTAGAACATGAGTATTCATTTATAACTACTTGAGCAGTAATTAATTTGCTAAGTAATATAAATATTATTGCAATTAAAAATCTTAAATTTGTTTTCATAAACACCCGTATTAAATTTTCAAAATTAAATACTTTATATTATCTTTAAAAACAAGAGGTTAAAATTACAATAAAAGTTGCATATAAAATGTATTTATGAATCTTTTTAACAAAATAAATAATTGTTTGCATTATTTTTTTTGCAAAATGTTTAAATTTGCAAAAAATCAATTGCGGGAATAGCTCAGTCGGTAGAGCATTAGCTTCCCAAGTTGAGGGTCGCGGGTTCGAGTCCCGTTTTCCGCTCAAAAAAAAAGCTTGCTTTACAAAAATTATAAAGCAAGCTTTTTTCAATTTTTCAGTTTATTAGTGTTTCATTTTGTTGCCAAGTGCATTATCATAAGATTTCTTCCACTCGTCAATCATACCATAATGCTGGTCGTCAACAACACATTTCCCTTTAGTTACATGGCCAATGGCTGAAAATGGGAAACGGATCTTTAGCATAAAATCTATAAATTTTGATTCTTTTTTTGGATCAACAGTAATGATAACTCTACTTTGCGATTCGCCAAAAAGGAAAGCATCTTCACGGATTTCTCCTTCAGTTAATATATCAAATCCCAAATCGTTTGGCATTGCCGATTCAATCAGTGTTGTGAATAAACCTCCATCTGATACATCATGAGCAGATTCCAGAAGTTTTAAACGAATTAATTTCTGAATTATCGCTTGCAGTATATATTCCTCTGTTAGATTAAAATGAGGTGGTGGCGATAGTTTTACTTTATGATAAGAGTAAAGGTATTCAGATGAATTAATATCATTTCTCGATTTACCTATCAGATAAATCATATCTCCTTTTTTCTTGAAATCAAGTGTTGTTTGATAAACTTTTTCCAATAAACCAATCATTCCAATTGTAGGAGTAGGGTTAACAGGTTCTACAACACCATTGATTGATGCTTGATTATAGAAACTAACATTACCTCCGGTAACGGGTGTGTCGAATTTTTTACAGGCAGCACTCATTCCTTTTATAGCTCCAACAAATTGCCAGAAAACTTCAGGATTATATGGATTACCAAAATTCAAGCAATTTGTTATAGCCAGCGGTTTTCCTCCTGAGCATGAAATGTTACGGGCAGCTTCGGCAACAGCAATTGAGGTCCCAATTTCCGGATCAGCATATACATAGCGTGAATTACAGTCAGTTGTCATTGCTAAGGCTCTCGAAGTTCCTTTTATATTTACAATGGCTGCATCTGAAGGCGCATTTGTACTCATGTTTTTTGTACCAACCATGCTGTCATATTGTTCATAAACCCAACGTTTGGAAGCAATATTCGGATGATTTATAATATGTTTGGCGATTGCTTTTAAATCCTGTTTTTCGGGAATACTATCTAAATTAAACTCTTTTGTTTTTTTGTAATAAGCCGGTTCTTTATATTCCCTGTCGTAAACCGGAGCTCCACCTCCCAATACTAACATTGGAGCTGGTACGTCGGCAACAAGCTCTTCATTTAGATAAAAATGCAATCGATCTCCTTCAGTTACTTCTCCGATTATAGCACAATTTAAATCCCATTTTTCAAAAATGTCTTCAACAAGCTTTTCCTTACCTTTTTCAACAACAATCAACATACGTTCCTGTGATTCTGAAAGAAGAATTTCAAAGGCTTCCATATTTTTCTGACGCAAAGGAACCTTGTCTAGGTAAACTTTCATTCCATGTCCACCTTTTTCCGACATTTCGGAAGTAGAACATATAATTCCTGCAGCACCCATATCCTGCATACCAACAACAGCTCCTGATTTTATTACTTCAAGAGTTGCTTCCAGTAATAATTTTTCCTGAAAAGGATCACCAACCTGAATTGATGGAATATCGTCAGCAGAATCTTCTGTAATATCAGCAGATGCAAATGTTGCTCCATGAATGCCATCTTTGCCAGTTGCAGAACCAACAATATAGACAGGATTGCCAACTCCCTTTGAAATAGCTGAAACCAGATTGGCTGTTTTCATCAAACCAACTGACATAGCATTTACCAAAGGATTTTGATGGTAGCATTCATCAAAAAAAACTTCACCACCTACAACAGGAACTCCAAAGGCGTTTCCATAATTGCCAATGCCTTTTACTACACCATTCATCAGCCATTTGGTTCTATCTTCGTCAATGTTTCCAAAACGCAGTGAGTTTAGCTGAGCAATCGGTCGGGCACCCATTGTGAAAATATCACGATTGATACCTCCGACGCCGGTTGCAGCTCCTTGATAAGGTTCAACAGCACATGGATGATTATGTGATTCTATTTTAAAAACACAGGCAATGCCTTCTCCAACATCCACCATTCCGGCATTTTCCTGACCGGCCTCAACTACAAGTTGGGCACCAGTTCTGGGTAATGTTTTTAACCATTTTATTGAATTTTTGTAAGATGCGTGCTCAGACCACATTACGGAAAAGATGCTAAGTTCTGTGAAATTTGGTACTCTCCCTAAAATTTCTTTTATTTTTTCAAATTCTTCGGGGAGCAGACCAAGCTCTTTAGCTGTTTTTACTGTAACTGTGTGTTTTATATTCATGATAGTATTGAAATATTTTTGAATTAATTTTTGACAAATTTACAAATATTAGCTTTATCTTTGACAAACAAAAATAAATTAGATTTAATACTACTTAATATTTTTTATAAATGACTGAAATATCGGAAAATAAGATTGTTTTTATTACCGGTGCAACTGCCGGAATCGGTGTTGCAACTGCCAAAAAGTTTGCTGAAGAAGGATATAATTTAATAATTACCGGACGCAGAAAGGAAAAATTAGAAGAAATTGCCGAAATAATTAGAAATGATTTTAATGTTGAAGTGTTAACTTTAAATCTGGATGTTAGAATTAAAGAAGATGTTGAAAAACTGATTAATGAAATTCCTGAAAAATGGAAAAAAATAAATGTGTTGGTTAATAATGCAGGTTTGGCTGTAGGTCTTAATCCATTGCAGGATGGACTTATTGATGATTGGGAACGAATGATAGATACCAATGTTAAAGGATTGCTATATGTTTCCCGTGCTGTTATGCCTCTTATGATTGCCAATGGATTTGGTCATATCGTAAATATTGGTTCTGTAGCCGGCAGAGAAATTTATCCGAATGGAAATGTATATTGTGGTACCAAAGCAGCTGTTCAATCAATTACTTATGGAATGAGAATGGATTTGTTGAAGCATGGAATAAAAGTTACATTAATTGAACCTGGAGCTGTTGAAACTGAATTTTCAGTAGTTCGTTTTAAAGGAGATCAGGAACGTGCTGATAGTGTTTATAAGGGATTTAAACCATTATCCGGTGGCGATATTGCTGATGCAATTTATTATGTTTGTTCGTTGCCTGCTCATGTAAATATTAATGATATGTTGATAATGCCCGCAGCTCAAGCTGCAGCTGGATTGATAGATAAAAAATTATAAATAATTTACGAAAGATTGTGAAAATTGAATTTTTAAAAACAAGAAAGATTTAAAATCATAATTTTAATATAGTTGGATAAGGTTAAAACTGAAGTTTAGTGAAGGAAAAAGCTAATTTCAGATTTGCTGTTATTTTAATTGAGGATTATGGTATTTATTTGCAATTGTTTAATAATCTGATTTAAATGAATTTTAAAAAGAACTTTATAACGATTTGTTTCCTTTCTCTTTTCCCTCTTTTTGTGTTTTCACAGGAGGCAAAAAACATTCGTGTATCCGCAATTAGCGAAGTTTCTTTTTTTGCTGATGGAACGCTTACCTCTTATGGAATTTCAGCAGAGTATTTTGTTCATAGAAATTTTAGTTTAAATTATCAATATACATTAGGAATCAATCAAAAAAATAAAATTTATATGCATTATCCGGGTGGAGTTGCTGCCTTGGTTGAAATGTTCAGATCAGATACCTATTATTTATATTCCACTTCAGGGGATGATGGATGGGGCTATATTTTGATTTTAGCTGTAATTCTTCCTGAAGGTATTAGTTTTCATACTTATCCACGCAATTGGCTCGAACTGGCTCCATTTGTAAATCCTTTTTCAACAGATTTCAATATAATTGATAACAGACGTTCGACCATAACTTTATCATTAGGGTTAAAAGCTCATATCAAACCAGTTTATAATTTTAGTATTTCTCCTCATTTCGGATTAAAACATATTTATAAAAATGGTAAAGTCGGCCATTTCTTCGGCGTTTCATTGGGTTTGCTTTTTTAAATTATATGAAATATCCCGGTTCAATGATTTATGTTGCTTTACCCGTTTTGGATGAACTTGATACAATCAGATATTTTATAGAAGATATCCAAAGTCAGACTTTTAAAAATTATAAATTATTTGTTTGTATAAACCAACCGGATAATTGGTGGGATTTACCTGAAAAAATTCAAATTTGCAAAAACAATCAACTTACAATAGCTTACTTAAAAAGCATTAAAGATATTGAAATTATTGATAGGAGTTCAAAAGATAGTGGATGGAAGGGAAAACAACTTGGAGTTGGTTGGGCACGTAAAATATTGATGGATCGTATAAATGAAGTTGCTTCTGAAAATGATATCGTTATCAGTTTGGATGCTGATACACGATTTACTGCAATTTATTTTGAAAGTATAATCCGTAATTTTCAAAAGCATGAAAAGGCAATGGCCATATCCGTGCCTTATTATCATAAGCTTACAGGAAATCACGAGATTGATGCTTCCATACTCCGATATGAAATCTACATGCGTTATTTTGCCATTAATCTGTGGCGTATTGGAAGTCCGTTTAGTTTTACTGCTTTAGGTTCGGCAATTGCTTTTCCTTTGTGGGCTTACCGCAAAATAGGAGGAATCTCACCCATGAAAAGTGGCGAAGATTTTTATCTGCTTCAAAAGTTTTGTAAAGTTGGAAGTATTATTAATTGGAATTCTGAAATGGTTTATCCTGAAGCACGTTTTTCAAACAGGGTGTTTTTCGGAACCGGACCTGCTATGATTAAAGGAAATAATGGGGATTGGGAAAGCTACCCGATTTATCATTTTACGTTGTTTGATAATGTAATGAAAACATATCAACAGTTTGCCGGCTTGTATAAAAGTGATGTTGATTTTCCTTTAAATAAGTTTCTTGCTGATCAATTTAAAGATAGCAACTGGTGGTTATCGCTTCGGAAAAACTTTAAAACCGAAAAGAACTTTATAAATGCCTGTTTCGAAAAAGTGGATGGATTGAGGGTTTTGCAATATCTTAAAGCTTATCAGTCCGAAGTTAATAAATCAGATGAACAATGTCTGCATGAATTTTTGCAGCTATTTTATCCCGAATTCATTCCTCAGCTTTGTATTCCAATTGATTTTGAATTTAATAAATTATCCATTCATCAATTGAATGATATTCGTAATAAACTTATGTTAATTGAAGAAGAATATCAAAGAGCAGATTTTGAATGTGTGTAATTACATTAAAAATAGTAGATATACTTTTTAAGGAATTTATAATATTGTTTCAAAATATAGATTTATAGTATTAAAATAATAAAAGCCGATAGTTGACTACTATCGGCTTTTATGTTTTATACATGTATTTTATTATGATAGAATAATTACTTTTTGAAGTAATGCTATTATTTAATCCACTTCCAGTATTTCCACTTCACCTGTAGCAGTGGTGCTTGGATTTATAAAGATAAGGTAACGATTGGCAGGTGCTCCCATTTCAAGGCCTGTAATTTCTATTTCTTCGCCTGGTATAAGTTCTCTTGGAGTTGTTTTTGGTAACTCGGTAGGAGTGGAGGCTCCGTAAAATTGAAGGGTATGTGCACATTTATTAATTAGCAGGTATTTGTCGAGGATTGTAAATACAAAACCGGAATCAACAGATGATGCAGCAGGAATCGTTATAACCAATGAAGATTCTTCGGCAACTTCTGTTTTTTGAGGAGCTCTAAGCAATGTCATATCAAAATAGTCTTCTACTCTTTCTGTTTTATCAATAAAAATTGAGGTTAATTGAAGGAGGTTGTAATAAAGTGCTTTGCCCATTTCATCATGAGCTTCGTCTAATTCGGAAGTAGAAGCTGATTTTAATGAAAATTTCTCATTTTTTACTCCATATAGCTTTTCTAATTCAATGGAAATATCTTTTATATCAATATAAATACTGCTTAAATCGGCAAAACTCTCTACCACACCTCTAAAAGCATTAAATTTCATGATTACTTGTTCCTGAGTGCCATCGAGTATAAAACTTCTGCCGGCAGGGAAAATGGTTTTGTATTCTACTGATTTGTTTTTAAATTTCTGACGGATTACCAATTCCCATTCTTCTAATTTTTCGCGTAAAGTTTTAAGGTAGTCATTAAATCCTTGTGCACTGCCAGATTTATATGCTTTAGACATTACCCATGTTGTAAGAAGATTATGGTATTTGATATAAGTTGGCTCTGTTTTGCCTACCAGAACAGCAATTTCGGGTATCGCAATGTTGGCTTTCATAGCAGTGAAATTGTGTGTTGATTGTTTTGCCATTGATTTGTGATTTCTTCTGCCTTTTGGTAAAAAACAATTAATCAGGAAATGAAATAATCTTTTCATAGAAATTAAAATTAAAAATGTTAGTTGAATATATTTATTATCTCTTAATAATTTTATA
>CAIZXK010000501.1 GCA_903936865.1 uncultured Bacteroidales bacterium
CAAAATTAGCTCCGGCAATTACAATATCATTAGCTTGTACTCGTTCCGAAAAAGTATCGTCGAATCCTTTGAAAAGATATGGCATTATTTTGTCACCTGCAGAGCTTGCAATCTGATAAGTAAGATTTCCGGCAAACATCTGGTCGGTGTTCAGGTTATCAACATCTGCATAATTCCAGCAGGCTTTTGAATAACGATCTTCATCAGCTTTTACTTCCACTGTTTTGCTTTGTTCGGCTTTATAAGGGAATTTATCAATACTAACAATACCTCTTGGATCAGTAATTTCACCTTTCAAAGCAGATAAAGCAACGGTAGCTGGTGAAGCAAGATAAATATTGGCTTTTGGATTGCCCATTCTGCCTTTAAAATTACGGTTAGCAGTAGAAATTACATTAATATTGTCGGCAGGAATTCCTTGTCCGGTTCCCAGACATGGACCGCAGGAAGTTGCCAGAACTGTTGCTCCGGCTTCCATAAATATTTCAATAAGACCTTCTTTCAAAGCTTGCATATAAATTGCTTTTGAAGCAGGAATTACGAGCATTTGAAAATCTTTTGGCAATTTCTGACCTTTCAGAATAGTAGCAGCTTCACGCAAATCCTCCAAACGACCATTAGTGCATGTTCCAACCAAAGCCTGTTGAATTTTAGTTCCCTGAACTTCCGAAACCGCTTTTACATTATCTACATGATGAGGTGCAGCTACAACCGGGAAAATATCATTCAGGTTTATATTGATTTCTTTTGCATAAATAGCATCATCATCAGCCCAGATACCTTCAAGCTTAGTTCCAAAATGAGTTTCCAGTACTTCATCAGCGGGGAAAACTGCATTTTTGGCACCCATTTCCGAAGCTAAATTGCATAAGGTCATTCTGGAAGAAATACTTAATGAAGAAACGCCTTCACCATGATATTCAATCGACATATAATCGGCACCACTCGAACCTATCATTCCTATAATCCAGATAGATAAATCTTTTGCATAAACTCCTTTTGGTAACTTCCCTTTTAAATTAATTTTAATTGATTCTGGAACCCTGAACCAGGTTTCGCCTTGTTTCCACAAACCTGCAGATTCTGTTCTGTCAATTCCCGCAGCAAAAGAATTGAAAGCTCCGGCAGTACAACTGTGACTGTCGCTACCCACGATAACCATTTTAGGTTTTGCATATTCAGCCATAATCTGATGACAAATTCCTTGTCCTACATCATGGAATTTATTAATTCCCTGTTCGGTAGCAAAATCCCTGATTCGTTGATAATCATTAGCCAGTTTGGCATCTGTTGGAGGAGCATTGTGGTCTAAAACAATTAAAAGTTGTTCGGGATCAAATACTTTTGTTCCACCCATTTTAATAAAAGTCTTTTCGATACTTGATGTATTGTCGTGAGTTAAAACAATATCAGGTTTTTTGAATACGATGCTTCCTTTTTCGGCATCAAATATTTTCTCAGCAAATGTTCTTCCTGCCATAATGTATTTATTTAAAATTGTTTAATAGTAATTTTCATTTATAAACTTAGAATGCAAAGTTGAAAAAAAAATCAATAACTTCATATATTTATGATAAATATTTATAACAAATTCCTTATTCCAAAATTTATAAAGCTAATATATTTATATTCATTCTGATAATTGTCACAAGCAAGATTACAAAATCGAAAATTATCAGAAGTTATAAAATCAATTTAATAAGTTAGCATTTCATTTAGTAAGTTAAGAAGTTCTATTTTTGTATAAGGTTTTGAAATATAATGAGTACAACCCTCTTTAAGGTATTCATCTTTATGACCACTCATTGCATTTGCTGTAAAAGCAGCAATTGGTGTTTTTTTATAACCTTTAATCTTTCTGATTTCATTAACGGTTTCAATTCCACTTATTCCCCCACGCAAACTAATATCCATTAATATGGCATCATATTTTTTTATTTCAGCATTTTTAATAGCATTTACACCATTTTCAACTACATCTAATTTGCAGAATGTTTTTAAAATATAGGCTACTAATTTACGACTATCGGGATCATCCTCAACTAAAAGAACGTTTTTATCTTTTAGTATCTCAATATATATATCAGTATTATTGGCGTTTGATTTTGGTTTGTCTATTATTTCAATTTCATGATCTACAGCTGGTAACCAAAGAGTAAAAACGGAACCTTTACCTACTTCACTTTCAACAGTTATGTTTCCTGCCATTAATCTTGCAAATCGCAATGAAATGTTTAACCCTAATCCGGTACCTTCATAAGCTCTTGAATTACCTTCACTTGCCTGACGGAATTCTTCAAAAATTATAGATAAATGTTTTTCATCAATTCCAATCCCTGTATCATGAACTTCGATACAGGCAAATTCTTTATCATTTATGATTTTATAATTTGATTTTATAGTAATAACACCTTGTTTAGTAAATTTAATAGCATTATTTATCAGGTTATTCAAAATTTTATTAACCAGATTTTCATCTAAAATAGCATACATATTTTCTTTAGAAATAGCAGAAACAAGAGATAAATTCTGTTTTGCTGCCATGGCAACAAAAAGATTACTACTTTCTTTAGCTAATTGATTCAAATCTTTTTTATGTAATTCGAGTTTGCTCGAATCTGTTTCGATAAGCGACAAATCTAGAATGGAATTTAATGTATGCATTAGTCTTGTACCACTTGCATGAATTGTTTCGGCCATCATCTGGTGATTTTCATCTTCAATATCATCTTTCATTAATTCGGCAAAACCTAATATTCCATTAAGTGGAGTTCTTATTTCATGACTCATATTTGCAAGCAACCTTGATTTCAGCAAACTTACCTGTTCGGCTTTTTCTTTTGCATCAACCAATTCTGAAATCATTTTTTTGTGTTCAGTAATATCTTCTTCAATTGATATGAAATGAGTTATTTCTTTCTTTTCATTTAATATTGGTGATATAAAAGCCGAAATCCAATAATATTCACCATTTTTC
>CAIZXK010000502.1 GCA_903936865.1 uncultured Bacteroidales bacterium
AGATAGATTAATAGTAACAGATTTGGTATATTTAGTAATATAATTTTCAGTTTATTGTGTTTAAAAGTGTATTTTTTTATCTATAAAATTAAATTCGTTATTACTTATTTTAATAAATCCACTGCTCTTGTTGCGACAGCTACATAGTTACTATCAAAAACCGTGCCCTTTTGCCTGATAGCATTGAATTATTTATGAAATTACACGCAATATAATTTTAACATACTGTATCTTATTTTGTTATATAAACAATAAAATGATAATATTATTTAATCAGGAATTTTCATTTTCGACTGCCATTTTGTCAGTTTTATGACATAATGGCAGCTTTTCTGACAAATTGTCATGTTTTTTTGAAAGGAATAGATATATTACCCGCACAGATATGCGTGGGCTTGAGTGGTACGGATATATAGCACGCACACATCTGCGTGGGCTTGAGTGGTACAGATATATAGCACGCACATATCTGCGTAGGCTTAAGCGGTACGGATATATATGCCGCACAAATCTGCGTGGGCTTGAGCGGTACAGATATATAGCACGCGCATATCTGCGTGGGCTTGAGCGGTACGGATATATAGCACGCACATATATGCGTGGTCTTGAGCGGTAAGGATATATAACTATTGCAAATGCGAAAGTACTCCAGCGATGTAAATTTATAGTACTTGAACCTCTGTAAGTGCATAGTTATTATGCTATTACCGCTTATCGACTTTTGTCGGTTAGCGGATAGTTTGAAAAACAACAATGAAGGTTTATTATTCATTAAGAGGTAAAAACAGCCAAACGGAATGAAAATATGCTGCTAATGGTAAGCTATACTATTAATTTTACAAATTAATACTTCAGCAATTTTGTAGATTACATAATAATTTGCAAAAAATTTTATAATTATTGTTTTTCATGTTAATATTTGATTTACTTTTGTTGTAACAAAATAATTATAATGAATAAAATACGTATATGCCGGCATTTTCCTTTACACATTTATTTAATGTATTGATAGACTCATGTCTGCCTTTTATATATTGTATTATATCAAACGATGTTGAACAAATAATTTAATAATGTAGAAAATAAAAACATAATAAAAAATAGCGTTGCTAAAAGTATTTCTCTACTGAAAAACGACCAATTTTATAGGAACAGAGAAATAGTTGAAGTGAACGCACCCGAACAGGGTGTGTTCCTTTTGCTTATTTCAATTGTTCCGGGTGCTTGGTCGTACCTTCAGTAGTTGAATATCAAAGCAGAGGTTCATGCCCTTTTTTATTGTGTATAAATCAGATAAATAATAAATTGCCTGAAAGAACCTTGGGGCTAAATAAAATGAACAAGTGAAAAAACAATTAATTTTTCTTATAGTTTTAATGTTCTTTATAAATACATATGGGCAAAGTAAAAAAGAACAAATAGAAATTTTAAACAATAGAGTTGATAGTTTGAAAATAGTATTGGATAAAATATATTCAATTAATGATACTTTAACTTATAGTTTATCAGACGTTAATAAAAGAATAGTTTTTATGGAATCAGAAATAAGAGACAGAAATAATCAATTGAAAACATGTTTAGATAAAAGTTCAATTTTAGAAATAACTAATAATATACAAAAAGAGCATATAAAATTCACAGAGATAAAAATAGATTCTTTGTTAAGTGTTATTTATCAGAAAGATTCAACTTCATTAATTTTCTCACAATCTAATAAGCCTTTAGCTCAAAAATTAAATACTTTTGGCACTCTTAATATTATTCCATATAAAGAACAACCTTTATATCAAAATGGTGTCCTTTTTTTTCAAAATGATAAAGTAATTTTTTATTATGATTATTCACCCTTAGGGAAAATAAAAATAAATGATAAAGAATATACACTAAATAAAATAACAAATGAAGTTTCAGATGGAAAAGATAACTCTTATGAAATTTATGGAGATGAAGTAAAAATTAAAGTATATAATTGTAAATTTGATGAAACTCAAGCAAGTGATTGTTCTCGTGGAGTATATGAAACAGTTGTAATAACTTTAAATGGTGTTTCAAAAACTTTTAGAAATATTTTCATTCAAAATTGTAGTATGTATCCTCATTTTGACTATTAAAAATAAATCATTTTTTTATAATTTAAAAATTTACCAAGCATTTTTAATACTACTATTGCCCCAGCTATCGGCTGAAAAGTTACCCCAGCCATCAGCACTTTTGGTAGA
>CAIZXK010000503.1 GCA_903936865.1 uncultured Bacteroidales bacterium
ATACAGTTACTTCAATAGGTTATGGCACTTTTGCTAATTGTAGAAGTGTAAATTCAATAATTAACAATAAGTTCCCAACTATTGGAAAATTATTACTGTAACTTTGTTAGTTTTTCAATAAATTTCATATTTAACAATTTTTTTTGTCATGAAACAGCTTGCACTTTTATCTCGCTTTTTATTGATAAATACTTTTGTATTTATCATTTTGATGTTGTGCTTGCAAATCTCAAAAGCACAGCTTACACAAATGAGTAATTATGTTATCTTCTCCGGCAACGGAGGTCCGGGAACCACGACACCTACAGGAGGATATGGTTCTATAATCGGAACATCCCATTCAATAAATGGCGGTTTTATTGGAGGTTATAAATTAGTAGAAACTACCTCAAGGCCAACCTTAAATGCTGATATTTTCAGCGGAGGGAAAGTAATACTTTCTGCTTACACCCAGGTAAACGGGAGAGTTTCTGCAGCAAATTCCTATTCAGAAGCAAACCCAATACTTTTTGTAGATACATTATCCAGCTTAAATCAAAGAGTAGATGTAAATGGAGATATTATTATAAAAAGTGGAGATGGGTGGATTGTTGGACCCGTTTTCATAGTGTCAGGTCAATATACAGGGCCTACCCCTTTGAATGGATTTGGACAAAATCCCTATTTTCCTGTACTTCCTTCATTCCCAACAGAAACTAATTTTCCTTTAGCTGGTAATATTAACATTACAAGTTCACAAACCATTCCTCCCGGTTCCTATGGGTCCGTAAATTTCTTATCAGGTCAAACCCTGACATTAAATGGGCCCGGTGTATATATTTTTAATTCAATGAATCTTGGCGGAAATTGTACTTTAAATTATGATTTTCAAAATCAGCCAACTGGTAATTTTAAAATTTATATACATGGAGATGCATTATTGAGTACATTAAATACACAATTACTCAATGGTGGTGTTTCCAATAGGATATATTGGGAAGTGCATGGAACCGGAAGTAGTTCGCCTTCGTTGACTGAATCATTTATTTGGGGAACAGGATTTAGCGTGACTCCGATAAATTTCTTTGGCACAGTAATGGCCAATAACGCAGCATTAACAATTGCCCATGGAGCACTAACGCCCCCATATTATTTAAATGGAGCACTTTTTAGCCGTACCCGCGTTCAGGTAGATGAAGGAATAACAATAGACTATACTCCCTATATCGATTGTTCCAGTGTTGTTGCCGATGCTGGACCAGATTATACGATCTGTCCGGGAGAGAATAGCATCGCACAATTAGGTACTGCCCCTGTTGCAGGTATTTCCTATAGCTGGTCACCTACAATAGGGCTGAGTAACAGTACAATTTCATACCCTACTGTAAATAATTCTCTACTAACAGAAACAACAATTTATACTTTAACAGCAACTTCCGGATTATGCACAATGACTGATCAAGTGGTTATTAACGTTTTAACACCGCCTACAATTACAGGTGATTTTAATTTGTGTCAAGGAGAAACTTCTTTATTGATCGGTTCTGATACTGCACATTCTGAAGGGCCCTGGTTTTCTTCAGTTCCAGAGGTTGCCACGATAAATGATACAGGTTTAGTAACAGGAATTATTCCTGGAACAACAATAATTACTTATGTAAATAATAATAACTGTATTGATACAGCAACAGTTAATGTATTTGCTTTACCTAATGCAGATGCTGGTTCAGATACTACATTGACATGTTCTAATCCAACAGCATTTCTTGTTGGATATTTTACAGCCAACAACCCATATTTGCAATGGGAAACTGAAGACAGCACTATTATTTCAGGACAATTAATTAATGTTTCATCACCTGGGAAATATTGTTTTAAGGTTTACGATAACAACACAGGATGCGAAGCAAGAGATACTGTTCATGTATTTAAGGATACCTGTGTTTTTCCATATTTTCCTCCTCCAACCGATGGGAAAAACTACGATTTGATAGGTCCTGAATTAAGTCAGCTTTATTCATACCCACAAAATATAGATAGTATTGGAAATATATTTAGGTTATCCGGTGATTCTGTTTATATTGAAGTTATTGTAAATAAGATGAAAGAAGATTCGGCTCGTACTATTCTTCAATTATTAGGAATGACCGATTCCATTTATAATGGAGATTCATCATTAATTTTTTCTGGAAAATTTCCAAGAAATAATTTACAAATGCTGAATCAATACCCGCTTCTTTTTAATTATGTTCGTCCGGTTTACTTACCGGTTTTGTCTCGGGGAGTTGCATATACACGTGGAGATATAGCACAACATTCTGATATTGGCAGAAGCAGTTTTGGTGTAGATGGAAATGGAGTTAAAGTGGGTGTGTTGTCCGATAGCTATAATAAAGTGGCTGGAAATCCTGCTCATACAGATATTGTGAATGGTGATTTGCCGGGACAGGGAAATATAGATGGTGACACAATACCTGTACAGATACTTAAGGATTACCCATACGGAACACGCACAGATGAAGGAAGAGCTATGTTACAGATTATACATGATGTTGCTCCTAAAGCCACACTTGCTTTCCGAACAGGATTTCTTAGTGCTGAGAATTTTGCGTTAGGAATAAAGGAGCTTGAGGCTGCTGGTTGTGATGTTATTTGTGATGATATTACATACCTGACAGAACCATTTTTTTATGATGGAGTTGTTTCAAAAGCAGTAAATGATGTTACAGCGTTAGGAGTTTCTTATTTTACTGCTGCCGGTAATTTTGGTACACAATCTTATGAAGCTGTTTTTGCACCTGCACCTGCACCAGATGGTATTGTCGGACTTGCACATGATTTTGGAAATGGTGATATTTTTCAGAATATTACATTAATACCTGGAGAATACACTTTAGTTCTGCAATGGGAAGATCTTTTTTATTCTCAACCTGGATCTGTAAGTGGTGCTATTAATGATTTTGATATTTATTTAACTGATGAAAATGGTATATCGCTTTTCGGTTTCAATAGAGTTAATATTGGAAATGATCCATACGAAGTTTTACCATTTGTTATAAAATCAACTACGAATACAAATATTATGATTGTTAGAGCATCCGGTTCAACGTATGCAAGATTAAAGTATATAGTCTTTCGTGGTAATATTCAACAGAATGAATATGTTACAGGTACATCAACTATTATCGGTCATGCTAATTCAACAGGTGCTATGACTGTTGGAGCAGTTGGCTATTTTAACACACCGGCGTTTGGTGTTAATCCTCCAACAATTGCTACTTTCTCATCCAGAGGTGGAACAGCCATCAATAATGTACAACGAAATAAACCTGATTTTGTAGCACCCAACGGAGGTAACACTTCTGTCTTTTTAGGAGCTCCTGACCTGGAAATTGATACACTTCCAAATTTCTTCGGTACATCGGCAGCTGCACCGCATGCTTCAGCTGTATGTGCTTTGCTGAAAGATGCAAAAAAGAAATTCTATAATCAATCGTTTAGTCCCGGACAGATTCGTTCTATTTTGCAAAGTACTTCAGTTGACATGGATGCAACAGGTTATGATGTTAATTCAGGGTATGGTTTAATAAATGCTTTTTCAGCATTATCTTCATTTGCATCTCCCACACCTTCTCTTGTTTCGCTTGATATTCCAGCAGGTGTTACTCCCGGAACTGCATCATTTAATTTATCTGTTACCGGACAATTATTTAACAGTAATTCAGTAATTTACTTCCGTGATTCGGCATTAATAACAACATTTATTGATGGTAATCATCTTTCGGCAGTTGTTCCTGATTTTATTGGCAATCCTCCAATAAGAGTTTATAATTCTCCAATTTCTCCGAGTTTACTTGATGGTGGATTTTCAAATGTTCTTTATTTTTTAGCACCTGTTCGCGATACAGTGGTAATTACAGCTGATAATAAAATAAAAAAATACGGTGAAGAACTCCCTGTTTTCACGGCAACAGTTACCGTAAATGGACAATCATTACAGGATGCTGGACTTACTTTATCAGAGCTGGGTCTTGATAGTATTCGGTTTATATTACCAACTGGAATCAACAGCATGAGTAATGCAGGTATTTATGTTATTAATCCAGATGCTGGTCCTTTCAGTCCAACTCAAAACGAACTCTATAAATATATATTTAATACAACGAATAATAATAATCCGGGCTTATTGATAATTCAACGCATGCCTGTACTTGTAAAAGCAAGAGATACAACTGTAACTTACGGAGATAAATTAGATGGAAAGCAATTCCAATTTATTTATTCCTATGATACATCAAATATTTTAATGGCTAATCGAAATATGTTCCTCAATTCGCTCAATTATGAGCATCAATCTCAACTAACAAATGTTGTTGCACTTGTGGATGCCCGTGTGGGTGTAAACTCGAGATTTCTCACTGATTCTGATCTCAACAATATTAGTTTTCTTGTAAGTGCCCGTGCCGGTGTTAATGCCCGAGCTGGTGTTAATGCCCGTGTTGGTGTTAATGGAATTGTATATGACACTACCTATTTTGATGACTTTGCTGTAAAATCAATATTCGATTATCAGAATGATCCTGCTAATGCTATGTTGGTGAGTGCCCGTGCCGGAGTTAATGCCCGTGCCGGAGTTAATGCCCGTGTTGGTGTAAACGCTCGTGTTGGTGTAAATGCCAGAGTAGGAGTGAACGGAGTCCCCTTAAATATCGGGGGTAGCGGTCTTATCAACAGTACTTCAACTGAAGACAGTAGCAATATTAATGTTGTGCTTATTGTTGACCAGACTGATTATGATGCTGCAGTATCTGGAAATGATACGTTAGCATGTTATTATGCTGTAAATCTGATAACCGGATATACTGCAGGTACATGGGCAATTGTACCTGGTGCTTTGCTCTCCAGCAATTTCGACGTTACTTACGAAATTGGACATATAACTATTTTGCCAGCAGGTTTAACTATTAAAACAGATGATAAGATTGTTGAATATGGAACGGCACCTTTATATACAGATTCCATAACAGGTTATAAATTTGAAGATACATTTGACTCTGTATTTACAGGTACTATTATTTGTTCTCCAGTTAGCAATAGTCAAATCAATGTTGGTAATTATGCAATTATACCTGAAGGCTTAACTTTAAAACAACCATCAAACTATGTTCTTGATACTATTTTTGGAAATCTTGAAGTAACACCTGCAATAATTAAAATATCTACTTGTGATACATCGCGTTGCTTTGGTTTATCTAATCCTTCATTTGTAATTAATTACTCAGGATTTAAATTCAGTGATAATGAAAGTGTAATCAGTCCGGCTATAACTTCAAGCACTATTGCTAACATCAATTCTCTTCCAGGAATTTATCCGATTTCTTTTTCTAATGGATCAGCTTCAAACTACAGTCTTAATTTTGTACCGGGAACATTAACTGTTCTTGCAAATCCGATAATTACAATTGGAAGTAATAGCCCTGTTTGTCCAGGAAATACTCTTCAACTTACTTCAAGAGGTGGAATTTTATATTCATGGGAAGGACCTTTAGGCTTTACTTCAAATATGCAGAATCCATCTATTCCAAATGCTACTAATGCGAAAACAGGAACATACTCAGTTATAGTTACAGATTCAAATAGTTGTAAGGCAACTGATAGTATAACGGTAATGTTAAATCCTCCGATAGCTGTAAGCATCAGCCAGAGCGAATTACCATTGTTCTGTCAGGGTGAATTTATCAATCTGAATGCTATTGTAGAAACAGCTACACCTTATACAGTAGCAGCTTCTTATTATTGGTCAAATTTTGAAACTACTCCATCAATAAAGGCTAGTGTTTCAGGAAGCTATTCAGTAAATGTTACTAATATTTATGGTTGCACTGCTACTGCAAGCTATAATGTTAACGTTAATATTACAAATCTATTGTCATCATACGTAATGCTGGCACGTAACCATATAAAACTTGAGCGGACTACTGTATTCAGCGGTGGCTTGGGTGTAAAAAAAATGAAAAAGAAAGATGGTAAAATAGAAGCCAGACAAACAACTAATGTAACTGCTGCTGGAACTTTTGCTAAAGCAGAACATATCAATGTTGACAATAGTAGTACTATTACTAATCAATCATTAGTAGCTCCTGCAATTCCATGGCCTCCTTTTGAAACGATGACCGGGCATGGAACAATTTGTGTAAATGTACCAAACAACACTACTATGACACTTAACGGTAGCATATATAAGGAGATTAAAATCGGCAAGAATTCAACTGTTATCTTTACTTCAACTGTTGTTAATATTGAAAAAAATATGATACTGGAAAAAGGTGCTAAGGTGAAATTCACTACTTGCACTATAATACACATGAAGGGGAAACTAGACGCAAAAGATAATGTAATAATCAACCCGGATGAATTTTCAGTAATATGGTATATTGACGATGATGTGAAATTTGATGAAGGTGCTCATGTTACTGGCGTATTTTATCTGGGTTCTTCTACAAATCCAGACACTGTAAAACATCATTTGCATGTTGAATCTTCCTCGTCATCAAATCCTGCTGTATTCAAGGGAATGTTCCTTGCAGAATGCATACATTCCGGAAAAAATACCAGTTGGTACATGATGCCTTTCTGTAATATATGCAATAGGAATAAAACTTCAGAATATGTAGCAGAAGAACAAAATCCTGAAAATCTGAATGAAACTGTGATAAGAAATTATCCTAATCCATTCAGCGGGAAAACAAATTTGATTTTCAACTTAGCTGATGATAATCATGTGAGATTAGATGTGTTTGATATTACAGGTAAGCTAATTCAAACTTTGTACAACTGTGATGCGAAAAAGAAACAGGATTACATTGTTGTTTTTGATGGAACTACTCTTAATTCCGGTTTGTACATTTATAAGTTAACAACAAATAACGATGTACTTACAG
>CAIZXK010000504.1 GCA_903936865.1 uncultured Bacteroidales bacterium
AAACGAAATTGATCTAACATACTGATTAACAATTTCTATATTTATCTATACTTTTATAAATTGTTCTATTTGCTTAACTTCAGTATTTTCATTTACAAACAAAAACAGTATATTAAATTTTTACAATTCTATTTTATCTGGAACGCATTGAAATAAGATATAAGTAAAAGTTTTAATAGAATTCTTTTGAAAAGCTAAATCACATTTATCTGGAATGTTATTTTAATACGATTCTTTTAATGTCAATTTATTTATTTTAAACCAAAACCTTACTTTAGTTGTTTAATAAACCAATTAAAATAAATAATACAAAATGAAAAATAAAATCTTTATAATAATGATTGCTATCTTTTTTATAAATAATATAAAAGTAAATAGCCAAACAAATACCACAGATTACAGTAAAAAACCAGATGAATTTGTTTACAAAGGAATAGCATTTTATCAATTGCCATATTCTTACAACTCTTTAGAAAAATACATTGATAAAGAAACGGTTATGATACATTATGATAGACATCATAAAGCTTATTTTACAAAATACATTGATGCTATGGAAGGTAAACCTGAATTACAAGGAAAAATGGAAGATGTTTTAAAGAAAATCAGTCAATATTCTGAAGGAATAAGAAACAATTTAGGAGGATACTATAACCACATAATGTATTGGAATATTATGCTTCCAGGTGATTTTACTTCACCAAAAGACAAACTGGCAAAAGCTATTGAAAAAAAGTTTGGTACATTGGAAAACATGAAAAAACAACTATCTGATGCAGCCTTATCCAGATTTGGTAGCGGATGGGCTTGGCTTTCAGTAAATGATAATGGAGAATTATTTATATCGTCAACAGCAAATCAGGACAATCCTTTAATGGATGTTGTTAAAGAAAGAGGAGTTCCAATATTAGCTTTAGATGTTTGGGAACATGCGTATTACCTAAAATATCAGAATAAACGTAAGGATTATGTTGATAATTTTTGGAAATTGTTAAACTGGAATGAAGTAGATAAGCTTTATGAAATTGCCTTAAAAAACATTAAACAAAACTAGCTAAAAAAAACTATAAATCAATATTTTATAATTAAGTTTGATTAGTATAAATGAGTTTAAATAAAAAACTCCCGACGGATACATCGGGAGTTTTTTTTAATTACTTTACAAAAGATTTGCTTATTTATAACTTTCAATAGGTTCGCATGAACAAACCAAATTACGATCGCCATAAGCATCATCTATTCTACCAACTGTAGGCCAGTATTTATCGTCATAAGGAATAGGAAATGCAGCCTGCTGACGAGTATAAGGTCTGTTCCAGATATCAGAAATAACTACCTGAGCTGTATGTGGTGCATTCTTAATTACATTGTTATCTCTATCTGCATTGCCATTTTCAATATTAGCAATTTCCTGACGTATAGCAATCATTGCATCAGCTAAACGATCCAGTTCTGATAATGGCTCACTTTCAGTTGGTTCAACCATTAAAGTTCCGTGAACAGGGAAAGCAACAGTTGGAGCATGGAATCCATAATCCATCAAACGTTTTGCGATTTCAATAACTGGTAAATTTGCAGAATGGTGAAATTCGTTGCAATCTAAAATCATTTCGTGAGCACACATGCCATTTTTACCTGTATATAGGATTTTGTAATACCCTTCAAAGCGAACTCTCAGATAATTAGCATTTAATATAGCATATTTTGTTGCCAATGTTAAACCTTCACCACCCAATAATTTGATATAAGCATAAGAAATAGGCAAAACAAAAGCACTTCCAAAAGGAGCTGAAGCAACTGCATGAATTCCTTGATTGCCACCTGTTTCTACCATTTTATGTTTTGGAAGAAAAGGAGCCAGATGTTTTGCAACACCAATAGGACCAACACCAGGGCCACCACCACCGTGTGGAATGGCAAATGTTTTATGTAAATTCAAATGACAAACATCAGCATTTATATTACCTGGATTAGTTAAACCAACCTGGGCATTCATATTGGCACCATCCATATATACCTGACCTCCATGGTTATGAATAATTTTAACCACTTCCAGAATACCTTCCTCAAAAACTCCATGTGTTGAAGGATAAGTAACCATCAAACAAGACAATCTTTCGCTATATTGTTCAGCTTTTGCTTTTAAATCAGCAATATCGATATTTCCGTTTTCATCACATTTAGTTACAACAATTTCCATACCGGCCATTGCTGCAGATGCAGGATTGGTTCCGTGAGCAGATGAAGGAATTAAGCATACATTGCGGTTAAGATCTCCTCTGCTGCGATGATAAGCACGAATAACCATCAATCCGGTATATTCTCCGGCTGCACCTGAGTTTGGCTGGAAAGAGATTGCAGAGAACCCAGTTATTTCACATAAATCCTTTTCAAATTTATTAATTAATTCATGATATCCTGCAGCCTGATCAATAGGAACAAAAGGATGAATTGCACCAAACTCAGGCCAACTCATATAGAATAATTCGGAAGCAGCATTTAACTTCATTGTACAGGATCCTAACGGAATCATTGCACGATTCATTGATAAATCCTTAATTTCAAGTTTTTTAATATAACGCATCATTTCTGTTTCAGAATGATTTACATTAAAAACCTTTTGTTGCAAATAAGCTGATTTTCTATTTAATTTTGAAGGAATAGTTGTAATAAGTTCACATTCTGATGGAACGCAAACAAATTCAATAAATTCCTTTTTATTAGCTTCAGCAAATATTTTTAATATTTTGTTTATATCGTTTAAAGAAGTGGTTTCATCAATGCTTATACCTATAATACTACTATCAATATATCGGAAATTCATCTTTTCTGCAAGAGCTGCAGTTTTGATAACTTCAGCATTTAAACCATCTGGTAATTCAATAGACAACGTATCAAAGAAATAATGATTACGTTGTTTGTAACCATATTTTTGAACTTCATTATTTAAAACACCGGTTAATATATTAATATGACGGGCTATTTCTTTTATCCCTTTTGGACCATGATAAACAGCATACATACCAGCCATTGTAGCCAGTAAAGCTTGAGCAGTACAGATGTTTGAAGTTGCCTTTTCACGTTTGATGTGTTGTTCACGTGTTTGTAAAGCCATACGTAATGCTCTGTTTCCCTGTGCATCTTGAGAAATACCAATTATTCGACCCGGAATCTGACGTTTAAAATTTTCGGTACAGGCAAAGAAAGCAGCATGA
>CAIZXK010000505.1 GCA_903936865.1 uncultured Bacteroidales bacterium
AAAATATTTTATTAAAATATCATGTATATTTGCATTATAAAGAATGAAATTGCAAAGAATAAATTTTAAATTTAGATTAATAATTTCATAAATCAAAACAGGGTTTGTTGTTTTTTATTTTATCTAATAAGCTAAATAACAATAAATTAAAATAGCAATATAAATGCAAAGAGAAAATGAAAGACTTTACAATAATATGTTGATATTGGTTGATGTCATTATTACCATAATTATTTTTTTTGCAGCATATTACATTAAAGTATTTGATGATGTTATAGACAGAACTGTTAAACATCAATACATTCTATTATGCTTATTAATTATTCCTATCTGGTATATATTACTAAAAACAATAAGTATTCAATCATCTCAGAGAGTGAAGGCCTATTCAATAATTTTTGTTGAGTATTCTTTAATTATATTACTGGGAACAAGCATTTTGTTTATTTTCATCTTTATTTTCAAATTAAATTATATAAGTAGATTAGCTATTTTAATGTTTGGATTAACAAATTTATTCTTATTATCATTAATAAAAATACTAATTGTAAAAAACGCCAAAAGATTGCTTATCAAGGGAAAAAATGTCAAAAACATTATCATAGTAGCTGACGAAGGTTCCATATCTTTTATTGAAAAAATTATTATTGAAAAATACCTTGGACTTAACATTTTTGCAATTTTTTCTAATTCAAAAATTATAATTGAAAAATACAATGACAAATTCTTAATAACCAATGATGAAGAAAAATTATACAATATTATTGAACAGCAAATTATTGATGAAGTTATTTATTGTAAAAATGAAATAAATAAGGAACAAATAAAAAACTTAATTTATATTTGTGGTGAAATAGGAGTTACATTACAATTACAATCTGAAATATTTAGCTTAATTGCTTCAAAATCACATTTAAATTACTTGGGAGATCTTCCCATCATCTCCTTTGAGGTAACTTCTGCTGACTATTTTGCGCTAACAATCAAATCTGTATTTGAATTTGTATTTTCTTTTTTCGCTGTTTTACTATTTTTACCTTTTTATCTTTTAATTGCAATATTAATAAAAGCAGAGTCGAAAGGTCCAATATTATTTAAACAAAAACGTGTTGGATTGCACGGAAGAACTTTTACTATGTTCAAATTTAGAACAATGCAAGAAAACGCAGAAGAGTTGAAGAAAGACCTTTTAATAATGAATGAAGTGGATGGGCCTGTATTTAAAATCAAAAAAGACCCAAGAATAACAAAAATTGGAACATTCCTGAGAAAAACCAGTTTGGATGAGTTTCCTCAATTTCTGAATGTTTTGCAAGGAGATATGGCTTTAGTTGGCCCAAGACCACCTGTGCCTGATGAAGTTGCATTATATGAGCGTCATCAGTTGCGCAAGCTTTCCATGAAACCTGGAATAACATGTATATGGCAAGCATCAGAAAGAAATAATTTCAGTTTTGAAGAATGGATTAAACTTGATTTACAATACATTGATAACTGGTCATTAAAACTTGACTTTATACTAATACTAAAAACGATAAAAGCTATTTTCAAAAGAACTGGTTATTAAATTATTAAAAATCTGATTATTATAAACAAATTTTTTTAAATTGTTTATTTATTTAATTTTTATTTTTCTCAATAAGTTAAAATTTGTATTTTTGAACATTCTAAAAAATTAACATTTTTGTTA
>CAIZXK010000506.1 GCA_903936865.1 uncultured Bacteroidales bacterium
AATTACGCTAATTTTTTAAAATAATTAAATGACAGCAAAAATCCATAACTATCATTTAATAAAGCACTAATAAAAATCCTTACGGATTTTAGGTAATACACTTTATTAGTTTTTCATTACTTTTTGGGTTGATGTTTTATTTCCCGATGTCATTCTGATAATATATAGACCGCTTTTTAACAGAAATAAATTATTGATTGTTATAGAATTATAACCCTGATAACGAGGCAAATCACTAACTGTAAATAAATTCTTTCCATTCAGATCATATAATTCTATACTTACCCTTTGTGTATCAACAGAATTATAAGCAATATAAAGCGTTTCAACAAATGGATTGGGAAAAACATTAAAGCTATTTTCATTATCAAAATTATGAATATTATTTCCTGAAAGTAATATGGCTGCAACCGGAAAATTTGGAATCCCGTAACCCATAGCACTATCGGGTGTGTAGTATTGACTTGCACTCATTTTAATTGCCTGAATTATTTCCTGATTATTTCGTTGAGGGAAAGCCTGCCACAAACAAGCTGTCATTCCGCAAAGTATAGGTGCAGCAAAAGAAGTTCCGTTTCCATTTGAAATCCCGCCACTTGTGGCAATTGCAGATCCTTCTCCAAGTGCCATCACCGTTGGTTTAACCCTATTGTCATAAGTTGGTCCGATAGAACTAAATGAAGCATAATTACCTGAACTATTAACTGCACCAACCGTTATGATACTATCAGCATCAGCAGGAGCTCCAATATATTTCCACCATCCACCACCGGAATTTCCTGCACTATTTACAACTAATATCCCTTTTCTGGCAGCTATTACAGCAGCTTTGGTTGCAATGGTTATTTTTCCATCCATATCCATATAACTATGATTCATAGCTGGATCGTCAAAAGTAGTATATCCCAGCGAAGAATTAATTATATCAGCTCCAATGCTATCAGCAAACTCTGCACCGCTTGCCCAATTATCTTCCTCAATTATATTTTCAGAACCTGCATCCTCTGTTCTTAACAGCCAGTAATTAGCTTTTGGAGCTGTTCCTACCATTTGTCCCTGCAAATTAGCTCCCATTGTTGATAACACCATCATACCATGGGTTGATTCATTAAATACATTATTTCCGGGACTCACAAAATCACGCGTTCCAAGTATTTGGCCATTAAGCCATAAACTATCAAATACATTTATTACGTCAACCTGCCAAAATCCGGCATCCAAAATAGCTATGGTCATTCCCTGACCCATAAATCCCTGATTATGTAACGAAACTCCCTGCAACATATTTATCTGCAGAAACGATTGTCCGTAATCCATACTTTTAACAGACGAAAAATCAGTATTCTCTATCAAATCATTTTCATTCTGAGTAAAATTATTATTTAATTGCTGAGGCTTAAAATAAATACTATTTATTTCATTTATGTTTTTACTATTCTTTTTCTTTTTAATATTATTAGCTGCAATTACAGATTCAACATTCTTCACAAAAGGCATTAACCTGATTATATCCAACGAATTGGTATCTGTCATGGAAACAATTATGGAATTAAACCACCGGGATTGATTGATAATACTTATTCCTAAATTAGCAATACTATCTATATACCAATGATTAACAGGAATATCAAGCGTATTGATAGCTATTCCCTGATTTATACGTCTATTTATGGCTTTCTGCGTTAAAAAAGCAGAAGGATTGGAAATGGAATAAAGTGAATTATTTTTATCTTTAAAACTTATGCGAAATTTATATACAGTTTGTTGTGAAAAAACACTTACAAAACTGAATAGAAACAAATAAAGAAGGATATTTCTTTTCATATTTTCTGAATAAAATTAAGTTCAATTAAATATAATGCAAAATAAATATTTTTTTAGGATAAATCAGTAGTTTTAAATTCTTTTTTAAAAAATAATGCAATTTAAATAGGTTTTCACTAATTTAGCCATCATTTTCAAAATGCAAAAACACTTTTATATATAACAAGTAAACAATAATTTATGTTTAATAAAACATCAATATTCATACTATTACTGTTTGTTGGCTTACATGCTTTTTCTCAAAAAAAGAATAGTACGAATGTACAAGCTGATAAAAACAGAGCTAAAGAACTGTTCGACAATAAAAACTATAAATTAGCATTACAGGAATATTTACTTTTATTGAAATCTGACAGTAATAATAGTAGTTACCGTCATAATGCAGCTATATGCTATCTGAATCAAAGAACTGACAGAAAAAAAGCAGTTAAATTACTCGAATATGTTGTTGATCAGGCTAAAGTAGATCCTTATGCCTATTATGATTTAGGAAGAGCTTATCAATTCAACTTTCAATTTGATGAAGCAATTAAATCATACCAAAAATTTATCCCTTTGGTAAAGAAAGATATTAATTTAATTTCTGCTTTACGGCAGATAGAAATGTGTGAAAATGCCAAAGATCTTATTACCAAACCTATAAATGTTTCTTTTGAGAATTTAGGTTCAGATATAAATACAAATGGGCCAGATTACAATCCATTTATCAGTGCTGATGAATCTTATTTGGTTTTTTCATCAAAACGCAACGGAAACTTAGGAAATTTAGTTGATAATGAAGGTTTCAATACTTCAGATATTTTCTCTTCGGAAAATAATGGAACATGGACAAAACCCAAACGATTGCCACCGGTTATCAACTCACCCATTTCTGACGATTGCAGTGGATTAACTAGCGATGGCATTACGATGACCATACGATATGAAAACAACAAAATGTTAGGTGATATTATGGTTTCCGAATTGAAAGGAAAAAGTTTTTTACGTCCAATGAATGCATCTGAAGTTATAAATACTTCTGCAGAAGAATCAGCAGCTTGCTTATCGCCCGATAAACAAACCATGTTTTTTTCGAGCAACCGTGAAGGAGGAATTGGTGGAAAAGACTTATATTATTCAAAAAGGTTACCTTCCGGTGAATGGTCTCAAGCTGTAAATCTGGGTTCAAATATAAATACAATATATGATGAAGATTTCCCTTACATAGCTCCTGATGGAGAAAATCTATATTTTAGCTCTTTAGGTCATAACAGTATGGGTGGATTTGATATTTTCAAAACAAAATGGGAAAAAGAAACCTATACGTTTAGTGAAGCTGAAAATATTGGATATCCGATAAATACACCTGAAGATGAAAAAACAATTTCATTTTCTGCATCAGG
>CAIZXK010000507.1 GCA_903936865.1 uncultured Bacteroidales bacterium
ATCTGTGTAATTAGTGCAATTCGTGGCGAATATAATAAAGAGTGCGGGTTTAAGGGAGAACTTAGCGAAGCGATATAATGAACATATTAAAAAAATAAATAAACTTGTGAGTAATTTTAAAAATTGAAATTAAAAGATGAAAAAGTAATTTTTAGAAATCCAGTTAACTATTTAAAAATAACACTGAATAAATTTATTAAAAATGAAAAGTCAATCAGAAATAACATTATATTTGCATTACATATATTGAAACTACAAAAAATGACTTTAGACCAATACATCGACAATATAAACAAACGATACAAACTCGGCAACGCTACCGAACATACCTTCCGAGGCGATTTGCAACAACTTATCGAAAGTATAACTCCCGAAATAAGAGCTACCAACGAACCTAAAAGACAAAGTTGCGGGGCTCCCGATTATATCTTGACCAAAAAAGATATACCTGTTGGATTTATTGAAGCCAAAGATATAGGCGACAAAGACCTCGATGGGTTAAAGAAAACCGGTAACAAAGAACAATTCGACCGCTACAAAGCTTCGTTAAACAACCTGATTTTTACCGATTATATCAACTTTCACCTCTATCAGGATGGGCAATTTGTTTGCAAAATTTCCATAGCCGAACTTACCGGAAAAGGTATTAAACCACTGCCCGAAAACTTTGCAGGATTTACCAATCTGATTAAAGATTTTTGCATCCACATTGGGCAAACTCTCAAAAGTTCACGAAAACTGGCTGAAATGATGGCTGGCAAAGCCCGTTTACTTTCCGATGTTATCGAAAAAGCACTTAACAGCGACGAGGAAAACAAGGAAGATAGTACACTGAAAGAGCAAATGAATGCTTTTAAGCAAATTCTTATTCACGATATTACACCCAAAGCCTTTGCCGATGTGTATGCACAAACTATCACTTACGGTATGTTTGCAGCACGGCTTCACGATTCTACCATGCCCACTTTCAGCCGGCAGGAAGCAGCAGAACTTATCCCAAAATCAAATCCTTTTTTGCGAAAATTATTTGGTTATATAGCTGGTCCCGATATTGATGATCGCATCAAATGGATTGTTGACAGTCTGGCAGAAATTTTTCTGGCTTGTAATATTAAGGAATTGTTGAAAGATTATGGCAAAGCAAGCCGTATGGAAGATCCGATTATCCATTTTTACGAAACATTTCTTAGTGAATATGATGCAGCGTTGCGAAAAGCAAGAGGAGTTTGGTACACACCTCATCCTGTAGTTAATTTTCAGGTGAGAGCTATTGATGATATTTTAAAGACTGAGTTTGGTTTATCACAAGGTATTGCTGATTCAAGCAAAATAAATGTAAAAATTAATATTCAGGGCAAGATGATAGAAAAGGAAGTGCATCGTGTTCAATTCCTGGATCCTGCAACTGGAACAGGAACCTATATTGCCGAAGTTATTAAAGAAATATACAAAAAATTTAAAGGTCAGCAAGGCATCTGGAGCAGCTATGTAGAAAATGATTTACTTCCCCGTCTGATAGGTTTTGAATTACTGATGGCAAGTTATGCAATGGCACATTTGCAAATAGATTTACTGTTAACAGAAACCAACTATAATCCGAGCAAAGAGCAACGTTTAAAAATTTATTTAACGAATAGTCTGGAAGAAAGTCATCCCGATACCGGAACACTTTTTGCCAATTGGCTAAGCAACGAAGCCAATGAAGCTAATTTTATAAAAAGAGATATTCCGGTTATGGTAGTTATGGGAAATCCGCCTTACAGTGGCGAAAGTGCCAACAAGGGCGAATGGATTGCCGGGTTAATGGAAGATTACAAAAAAGAACCGGGTGGAAAAGAAAAACTGAAAGAACGCAATCCGAAATGGATTAATGATGATTATGTAAAGTTTATAAGATACGGACAGCATTATATTGAAAAAAACGGCAGTGGTATTCTGGCTTTTATCAATCCGCATGGTTTTCTCGACAATCCTACTTTCAGGGGTATGCGTTGGAATTTGCTTAAAACTTACGATAAAATATATATTATCGACCTGCATGGCAACAGCAAAAAGAAAGAAACAGCTCCCGATGGAAGTGCCGATCAAAATGTATTTGACATACAGCAAGGTGTTTCTATAAATATTTTTGTAAAAACCGGAAAAAAGAAAGCCAATGAACTGGGCAAAGTTTTTCATTTTGATTTGTTTGGAAAACGCGAATTCAAAAATGATTTCCTTCTCAATAATTCACTCAAAACAATTGCATTCAAAGAACTACCCAATGTAAAACCTAATTACTTTTTTGTAATTAAAAATTTTGAGCAACAAAAGGAATATGAAAAAGGGTTTAAAATAAATGATTTGTTTCCAGTTAATAATGTGGGATTAGTTTCCGGAAATGATGAATTATTTGTAAA
>CAIZXK010000508.1 GCA_903936865.1 uncultured Bacteroidales bacterium
AAAAGGTGCAATATAATAATCGCCAGCTACATTTGGTAATGAAATACTATCAAGATCTAGAGTATCAATTGCCGCAGAAAGTAAGGATTGAGAAAATGAATTACTATAGATTGCAGAAGTGCTTAATTCTAAAGCTTTAAGTTTTAAATTGTTTTGTGTTGCAGCACCATTGTTTGTTACTTGAGCTTGTAAAGCAAGTGGTCTGTTTTGAGAGACTGGAATTTGCGTGTAGCCATCATAAATCCATAATTTATCTATTGATAATGAATTCTGAGGAGTATCTTCAATAGACACATCATCTATCATCCAACCATAACCGCCACTATATTGACCCAGTGGTGGAGTACCTGCAACTGCCGGAGCATAAAACCTGAACCTGATCCACACCTGAGATTTATTTCCAGCCCAAGGTCCTATATTAAATTCTTTCCAACCATAAGCATATTGATTGGCAGCAGCAATTGGATTAACATCAATTGAATACCAATTTACATTGTCGTTGCTTATTTCTAAAAATGTTGAATCAGCATTAAAAGATTTATACAATTGATAGAACTTTATCTTTACAGAAGGATGACCAATAGTATTTATAGGTGTAGTGTTGGTTAATCTTGAATTAGATATTCCATAAATTCCATTTACAAGATTTGTTATTCCATCAAAATTATAAACGCCGTTCATAGGAGTTGCTGATCCCATATATGGACCAACATATAGCTTCCAAAATGAAGAAGCATAAGATGTGTCTGTCAATCTAACCCATTGAGTTGCAAGAGTAGCATTAGATGCATTGGTTACAGTCCAGTCTGTTGTATTCGACATGGTTGAAGACCAGATGGCAGATGTAAGTCCACTTTGAACGACATTCACAGCAATCGGGCTTACACCTGTTCCACTTACAGTTATAATTGCAGTTCGTGCTAAAGTTAAAGGATTGGAAGAAAAACTAGCTATTAATGTTCCATTTCCTGTTCCTGAAGGAGTAACCGTACACCAGGTTTGATTGCTTACAGCATTCCATGCTACGCTTGAAGTTACGGTAAAAGAAGTACTTCCGGCACTTGATGCGACATTTTGAATTGAAGGTAATACAGATAAATTTGAACCTGAAGTAATATTGATTGTATAATCCTCAACTTCACCATCAAAAGCTGTTTCGCAAGAAGTTGGATCACTGTCAAATTTGGCTGCTACTCTCATTCTTGTATTACCGGTAACTGCTGTGGATGGAATTGTGATAGACAAAGGTGACAAAGAAGTAATTCCATTAGAGACATTCATTGCAGTTCCCAAATCATAAGATTCTCCTGCATCTAAAAAGTCACAATCTTTATTCCAGTCAATCCAGGCAAAAGCATGAATTGTATAATTCCCATCTGAATTTAATTTTGCTATAAGATTATATGTTGAATTTTTATTTACAGTTGTTGAAATTGTAGTATAATCATTATATGCAGCTATTTTTGATGTTGCATTATTAATTGTATTAAAATTTACTAAGGTCAAGCTTGTTAAATAATCCATATTCCCATTTGAAGTGCAATAATTGCAGGGAGCAGTTCCTGTTGTTGTTGCATTTCCAATTAAAGCAGGCACTTTATAACATAATCCAGTTGAATTATATTCATAAATTGCATAATGATAATTGGTTCCTGAAGTTAAGGCTGTAATATTAACAGAATTCCCAGTTCCTTTATAAACAACATAATTACCTGTACCTATTTGTGTACCGCTTCCAAAAGCAGCATTGGCTGTATAAGTTATACCATCAATTGGATTGGTATTTACTGCACTTCCTTGTCGGGCAACAATTATTATAGAAGAGCCATTACCTCTCGTGCAACCTATTGTCATTGAATTGTTTGTTAGTGCTGAAGAAGAAAAAGCTGTTGCTTGTGTTGTTGGTGGAGTACAGGAATTAGGTATGCTAACAGTAAAGGATATTGTTGCACCAGCTGAAGTAACATTTGAAATATTTAGGCCTCCAGTACTTCCATTTTGCAGGAAACAACTTGGATTAGTAGTGTTATTAATTGCAGTTCTTCCTACAGTGGATGAGAAAAATGCATTATCAGGAGTACCATTTACCGTAGTAGTGCCATTTGGTCTATATATGTAAACTTCATCAGGGGGTCCGTTTGCATTTCCGCTTTCCTGTGTATCTACCCTATATACAATTAATCCTGAACCTGGTATATTGGTTTCAAATGTTCCGCTGGCATTTCTATATTCCACAACAAAATATTCGGTTAATGAATTAGGTGAAGCTATTTTGTAACAATTGTTAGTTGCTGAAGTTACTGGATTTAATGTATAGGTTCCATTAGTTGTTATTTGTGGAATCGAGGTAATCCATGTTTGATTTGAATATTTCCATTTCATGTAAGTCAACATGTGTCCTGCTCCGCTTTCCATCAGATCCCAATCCCAAACCGGACTAATATTTAAGCCCCCATCATCATAATGATATAAATCAGGAGAACCTAAAGCATGAAACATTTCATGGCAAAGGGTAGTAACATCCACCTGATTTTCGGGTTGAAAAGTATAACCATATACTCGTTTACTATTTATATAAACGTTTTGCGTATATAATGACCATCTGTGAGCCCATAATAAATCACTCCATCCACCAGCATTGCCCTTAATTATAAAACAAACATTGTCAATATTATTATCGTTATCACCATCAATATTTAAGCTTGTAGATACTGGTGAGTTTATATTTATCCAGTTAATTGCATTAACAAGTAAAGTATGTTCTCTTGTTGTTCTTTCTGTTTCAGTGGAATACCCTATCGTATTTGTACTTGCATTATACGGTTGAAAATATCCACGGGCATGAGAATCCTGATAGGATAAATTGGTAGTTAATGCACATGCAGGATAATGAGTACTACTTATAGTCAAATTATTATACGACACTTCTTTGAAATAGGATTTGAGAGAAACTCCTGTAGTCGGGTTAAATTTATTATCATATACTTGTCTGGTGGTTGTAAATTCAGCATCATTTGAAAATCTGATATAAACTACCAGATTATTCATGGTTCCTGAATGTGGTGCATTGCTGGGACCATTATTGGATGTTTTCTCAAAGCTAAATCTCGCAGCACGCCGGCTTAAATATTCCGCCTTTGAGATTTTAACCCATTTACTTAATCCAACATTTGCAGGATTCACACTATTTACCAGATAATTTGAAGCTTGAATAACATCTCCGTTTTTTTCAGCATAATAGTAATAACCATTTGATGCCTGTATAATTGTATATCCTTCTCCATCATGTATCCAGTTGAAAAATTCATCACCGGATACGAAACAATTTATTGTATTTCCATTTGGTTGACTAATTGTATAAGGCTGTCTTTCAAAATAAGCTGCTTTAACTATTGTTAAAAATGATAACATCGTTAAAATAAAAAGTAAGATTTTTTTCATGTTTTTTAATTTATTGAATAGTATATGTTTAATTTATTTTAATGAATACAAATCAGATTTTAATTGCTTTAACCTTAAAATACTTATCAAAAATTCACCAAATAAATATTTATTTAAATGATATTGTGCACTATAAATAGCAATATGGGTTATAGAAGGAAAGTATATTGATAATGATATTAATTTCATAAAGTA
>CAIZXK010000509.1 GCA_903936865.1 uncultured Bacteroidales bacterium
TCAAAAGCTTTTTGATTTCTTCCTCTTGCATCGACATATTCAATAACGCCAAAGTTGGCGACATTAAATTCTTTACTAATTTGTAGATTTTTAATATCTCTACATACTTTATCATGGTCTTTCCCGAATATATCGGCTACTTTTAAAGAAGTGGTAGTCATTCTACCATTTTCTAAATTTACTTTTACTAAATTTTCCATATTATTTTTATTATTTCACTCATTTTATTTAATTATTATTGTATTAACAATGATGCAATAACGATACAGTCAAAAGCGATAAACCAACCACAATGCATCATACCATCATATACAAGCGCACTGATGCTAAGGTATAAAGCATCTAAGCAGGTACATTGATTTATTATAAAGTATAAATGTATGCTGGCAGATGCTATCATTATATATGCAATTCCGATTTTGATCAGCAGTTCCAGTTTCTGGAACTCCTCATTTTGATATTTATGTTAAACCATAATTATTTCATGATTTTTTCAGTAACACTATATGTTTTAAATTATTCTACATATTTATAAGCAGAATGTGTTTTCCATTTCTATGTTTTCTTCAAATTCATCACGAAATACCATTCTAAGGTAGCTATTAATTTAGTTACCTTTTTTTTTAACGCAAAATATTTTTTTACTTCTGAAGGAAAAATAAAAGTGATTTATACTTTTTTTTATATAGTTATACAATGAAGAAACATTATAAAAAAAATAGAAATGGAAAAATTCAAATTAACCTTAGATCAATTAAACATTATTGGAATGCCATCAATAAGCACATCTGCAGTAATATATATTATACCACAACAGTGTGATGATGCTTTAGAATATTATTTACAAACTTATACTAATTCAGATACTATTATATTCAGGCGTAATCATTACAAAGTAGTAACTGCAATGTTGCTAGGAAATTCTACATCAAAAGTATGTTCTGATTATTGTATTCACAAGAACATTCAAAACAATAAATGCTTTGTAACCAACAATATATATTGGGATATAATTCCAAAAAGAAATAAAGCTGGTGAAATTAAATATAAATATGAATACTTCCCTAAAAGATACCATCTGAAAGGGAAACCTAAATTTCATTTTCTGATAGTTGATTATCCAGAAATTACTGATGAAGAAGATGTGGATATAATGGATACAAGTGCATTAAATAATAATTTTTGGTTTTCAGAAACATTAAAGAAAATCAGACTAAACGTACCTGAAGCAATACTTAAATCGATGATTTACTATAATGATAAATATTCAGATGACCATGAAAAAGCAGAACTCAAAATAGTTAGGGCAGTTAACAAAATATCCAAATTTAACAATACAATCAGAAGTGCTAAAAGTGGCCAAAATGTAGACAGAATATACACATCAATAACTGGATTGCCTAAGATAGTAAGATCTTGCCTGCATATAAATGGTAAGAAATTCGTTGAATATGATATGTCCAGTGCCTAAGTACATGACAAAAATTGCAAAAAGTTTATATTTAGATTGTTATAATTAGTCAATAGATATTTAGAAAACAAATCAAGCCCATGTTTGAAAACACTAACCGCTCTTCTTTTATGGGATTTAATTTTAATATTTTTAAAATGTTTATCAGCATAGTCGCCTATATTGTAACACCATATAAAGGCAATTAAAACTAAAGAAAATAATCGTTCTAATCTTTTAAGCTCAGTTACATGAGTGTCTTCAATATTAAACCCACTGCTTTTAAGTGATTTAAAAAGTGTTTCAATCTGCCACCTGTCTTTATAGTATTGGGTTGACTCTTCAGGTTTATTAAATGAAATGATGATTAAGAATTCCATTTTACCATTTCTGTCAAAAGTTTTCTTTCCTGATATATAGCAAAGTTGACCATGTAGCTGAACAATTTTTGGATAATGATAGAACTCATTTATCATTAAATGATTAAAAAGCCAAAAAACAGGAATTTCTTCGTTTTTCTTATGACAAAGCACTTTAAAATTGATACGACTACGAATATGGTATCGAAGGTTGTTATTGGTTAAGAACTTAAGCCATTCAGCACCAATAAACTCTCTGTCAGCTAACAAGCAATCTATGGTATTAATCCCGAACCATTCAATATATTTGCTTAACAAATATATACGTTCTTTTGTATCTGAATTCCCTCTCTTATTAAGCATAATAAAGATTAAAGGGATAGCAACATTCTTATAACTAACGCCTAACATTAAAATATTGATATTCTTTTCACCAAATTTCCAATTAGTTCTGTCAATTACAAGAATTAGATCCTTTTTCTTTGGTAATAAACTAAATATCAATTTGGAAATAAGTTTCATTGGTAAATCGAATTCGGACATAAAACGTTGTATTCTGCGATATGAACTTAATTTATTGGCTTTTGTATCAAAACCTGAGGCTAAACGATCATAATTCACCGTTTTTACTTTGCATAATGCTATGATAAATAAGCTGATAAATTTAATCCGAGAATAATTAAAATCTGGAAATTGTTGTTGTAAAATTGAAACTATGGTTGTACTTTTGTGCTCTTGACTGGTGTTCATTTTTAGACAAATCATCTGGTAAATAATTTGCTAAACAAATGAATATCAGTCATTTATACAAATATTTAACACACAATTAACTGATTATCATCGTGTTAAATTTTTTGTCATGTACTAAAGTCCAGTGCACAACCTACATTATTATTACTACTTTTAAAAAAATATGATTTGCCATATGATGATGATTACAAAGAAAATGTATCCAGTATATATAAATCAATTATGGAATTGGCATCTGAA
>CAIZXK010000510.1 GCA_903936865.1 uncultured Bacteroidales bacterium
ACCCTTGCTTTATTCGCGACCATTCCAACAGATTCTCCAGCAGATTAAACAGTTTAGAGGCTGAATTACGCATACTTACCGCTATTTTCTGTAACTGATCTATAGTCATAGTTGGTAGCTCTTCGGCCATAAGTTGTGTCAATCCCAAAAATCCGTTGAAAGGACTTCTTAAGTCGTGGGCGATAATTGAGAAAAATTTGTCTTTTTCGGCATTGAGTTTCTGAAGTTCTTCATTTTTATCTTTTATTTGTTGTTCCGCTAACTTACGTTCATTAATATCTCTGGTTACACTCAGGATATGAGGGATGCTGTGAATTTCAATAATTTTGGCAGATAACAAACCAAAAGCTGAGCTTCCATTTTTATGAAGTAAGTTTATTTCAAAATTATCAATACTTCCCTTTTTCGTTTAATAAATCAACAATTTCTTGACGGTTTCTGCTGTCTTTAAATAGATTAATTTCAAGGGTAGATTTTCCAATAACTTCTTCTTTTGAATAACCAGTAAGATTGAGAAGTCCGCTATTAACATCTTTTATTACACCATCATTTAATCGTGTAATTAATACAGCATCAGGACTTGTATTAAATATTAACTGCAAATCTTCTTTAGCTTCATTAATCTCAACATTTAATCTTTGATTAAGCATGATAATCAAACCAAAAGTCCATAATAAGCTTACTACCAATGCATCGAAAAAAGGTAATATGTTAAATAAATCCCTTGAAAAAATATTGGTTACACTGGTTCCACCAACAATTAAAATTGTTCGGTAAATAAAAATCCCTGCGTGTACCAAAAAAATAATAGCATTAAAATTAGCTGCTGCCGTTATGGATTTAGGTTTAAATACAAAAAGTGTATAAGCTGTAAAAAGTGAAATAATGGCAAGTATAGAACTTATAAACCAAGATCTTACTTGAATATCATTAACAATGAAAAGTGAATAAAGAAATCCAAGCATAAATACCAGCAAAAAAGGTAATAATGCTTTGATATTATTTGATTTGTCAAAAAACTTTCTAATGCCGATGTACAGAAAAACTGTACCGGAAATAATCATTGTATTTTGAATAATAACGATTAAAGGAAGGATTTCAGGAATACCCCTGAAAAGAAAAGCTCCAAAACCAATAACTTCAGACATGCTCCAAAGTAACCACCAACCAATTCCTTTATAACGTTTATTCACCCTGTATTGATGATAAAACACCAATACCTGCATTAAGTGAGTTATTCCCAGAATTATTATAATCGTACGGATGTCAATATTCATATAAATGAGTTAACTATAATTATTTTTATTAAAAGTTTTTTGTTGCAAGTGTAAAACTAAAGATACTTCCTTTACCTTCTTCACTTTCAGCCCAAATTTTACCACCATGTTTTTCGACAAATTCCTTGCAAAGCAGCAAACCCAATCCTGTACTTGGCTCACCTTCCGTGCCTTTTCTGTTTGTATCGGTGTCTATTCGGAAAATGTTTTCAAGAAATTCCTTTTTCATACCAATACCTGTGTCATTTATACTTACTTCAACCATATCAGATGATAA
>CAIZXK010000511.1 GCA_903936865.1 uncultured Bacteroidales bacterium
AATAAAATCAGTCGAGTGGTTGCATGGACTTTCTTATCTGCTGAACAACAAAAAGAATGGATACTTAAAAGATGGAATCAGTAATTTTAAATGCGGTATCCATTGAATTGATTTTTTATTGAAAACATTGGCAGATTTTCAATATTACATTTGGTTTAAATTGAAATCCGAATTACTTTTGTAAAATCTTAACCTAAAAATTGAAGTTTAACGAAAGTCAACCAATTTTTTGAAGTTCAGTAATATTAAATCACTATTTTTGAAAACATTCAACATATTTATATTCTAAAAATAAAATAAAATGGAAAAGAGTATTTATCAGATTCAAATTGCGTTAAAAAATTTCAAACCTAAAATCTGGAGACGGATATTGGTAAATTCCAATATGTTGTTGTCAGATTTTCATAAGGTTATCCAAACCACCATGGGCTGGGATAATTCACATTTACATCAATTTATCAAAGACAGAACTTATTATTCGAAGAAGATAAAGGGTGATGATTTTTGGGATATGTCTGGTGATAATGTGGATTACAAAAAAATGAAAATATCAGATCTGCTTGTCGTCGAAAAAGATAAAATGGTGTATGAATATGATTTTGGTGATGGCTGGGAACATAGTATAATTTTAGAAAAAATACTTCCTTTTGAAAAGGGGTTTAAACATCCTGTTTGTCTGGCAGGTAAAATGAGTTGTCCGCATGAAGATGTTGGAGGAGTATGGGGTTATGCAGAAATGCTTGAAATACTAAAAGACCCAAAGCATGAAGAATATGAAAACTATATGGAATGGTTAGGTGGAGGTTTTGATTCGGAAGAGTTTGATATCGAAATGGTTAACGAGATGCTGCAGGATGAAGACTATGGCTGTTTATGTTTTTTTTAAGAATAAAATCAACTATGGAATTCAGGTTTAAGAAATGAAGAATTTTTTAGAATAAACTCAGAAAAGAATTCTGAAAATAGCTAAATGAACAAACTAACTAAAGAACAACAGGATATAATAAATTCTACGGGCAATATTAAAATAAATGCAGTTGCCGGTTCGGGGAAAACCACAACTATAATTGAGTATGCCAAAGCAAGACCTAAAGAAAGTAAAATACTTTATCTTGCTTTTAATAAATCCGTTAAAATTGAAGCAATTAAAAAGTTTTCGGACAAGGGACTTGATAATGTAAAAGTAGAGACTGCACATTCGCTTGCTTACAAACATATTGTTTACAAAAATAATTACAAGGTAAGGGCACAAGGTTATAAAACACACGAAATTTCTGAAATTCTTGGCTTGAGAGGAAATGGTGAAAAGCATACAGAATTTATAATTGCAAACCATATCAATAAGTTTATTACTTATTTTTGCAATAGTAATAGTTACAAAATCAAAGATTTAAACTATCTGGATGTGGTTTCTGAGAACAAGGCAAAAGCTTTTGTGAGAACGTTTTATGATTATATAGAAAATCAGTCCCGGATTTTGTTAAGTAAAATGGACAAAGGTGAAATTGAAATTACTCACGACTTTTATCTTAAGAAATTTCAATTGTCAAAGCCCACATTAGGTTATGATTACATTTTATTTGATGAAGCTCAGGATGCTTCTCCAGCCATGCTGGAAGTTTTTTTGAATCAGAAAGCTACAAAAGTTATTGTTGGTGATACACACCAGCAAATTTATGGATGGAGATATGCTGTAAATTCATTGGAAAAAGCTGAATTTAAGACTTATAATCTTTCAACAAGTTTTCGATTTAGCCAGCAAATTGCAAATCTGGCAATGGATATCCTGCAATGGAAAAATCATTTAATGGAGTATAAACCAATTCCAATCACAGGATGCGGGGTTTCTAATGAGCGAAAAACGAAAGCAATAATTGCACGGACAAATCTCGGACTTTTATTAAAAGCGGTGGAATATGCTACCGAAAAGAAGAACAGTAAACCTATTTATTTTGAAGGCAATATAAATTCATATACCTATGCCGATGAGGGAGCCTCTCTTTATGATGTGTTGAATTTATTTAATGGAAAAAACCGCTTAATAAAGGACAAACTCATTAAAAACATGAAAAACATGGCTGAGTTGGAGGATTATATTGATAAAACGGAAGATAATCAACTAGGTATGATGGTTGAGATTGTTAAAGAATATGGCAATGAAATTCCCGGAATTATAAAAAAGATTAAGGAACAACATGTTGATAACGATGAAAAGGAAAAGGCAGAAATGGTTTTTTCAACAGTACATCGTTGCAAAGGTATGGAATATGATTCCATTCAGATTGTAAATGATTTTATTACAGAAGAAAAAATAGAAAAGATAAAAAATGATTTCAGTAAAGAAGAGCAACTTAACCTTTCAAAAATAAATGAAGAGATAAATTTGCTTTATGTAGCAATTACCCGGACAAAAAATAGCATTTATATTCCTGAGACATTTGTACCTGATGATTATGAGCAATGTGCACAAATACATCAACTAAAGGTTGAGGAAAAAGAGAAAAAGAAAGAGATAGAAACTCCCCAACCTTCCATTCTTAAAGAAAAGGGATATAAAACGTATTCGGTCAGTAAGGTTAGAGAAGATAACAGGGATGCATACAAACCATGGACAGAGGAACTTGATGATGAACTAACCCTGATGTATTGCGAGGATGTAAATATAAAAGATATGGCAAAACATTTTGGCAGAACAAAAGGAGCTATTCTTTCGAGAATCAGGAAATTGGAGCTGGAGGAACTTTATGGATAATATGAATCCTAAAACCGATAATAAACAAAGCAAATCAACATAAAATCCGAATACATATTTTTATTATTTTTGTTTTTTTATTTTAAATCAAAACTTACGCATTAAGTTATACAATATGAGCAAGAAAAACATTGCATTATTAGCTGGTGGTAATTCCGGTGAAGCAGAAATATCAGTTAAAAGTGCTTCCATAATTGAACAAAATATTGACGAAACACTTTTCAACACATACAAAATCAATCTTTATCAGAAAGATTGGTATTATACAGATTCTGATGGGGAAGTTCATCCGATTGATAAAAATGATTTTTCATTAACTGTAAACGGTAATAAAATAAATTTCGATTGTGTTTTTATCGCCATACATGGCACTCCGGGTGAAGATGGCATGTTGCAAGGTTATTTCGACTTGCTTCAGATTCCATATACTACCTGCGACCATACAACTTCTGCCATTACATTCAATAAAAGTTATTGCAACAAAATTGTTCAGGCTTTTGGAATTAATACTGCAAATTCAGTTCATTTATTCAGGCACTTACCTTATAATGTTGAGAATATATTAAGTGAAATATCACTTCCTTGTTTTGTTAAACCTAACAATGGTGGTTCAAGCATTGGCATGTCGAAAGTAAATAAGGCTGAAGAACTGGAAATAGCCATTGAAAAAGCATTTAAGGAAGACCATCAGGTTTTGATTGAAGAGTTTATAAAAGGTAAAGAATTGACTTGCGGTATGATAAAAACCAACACAAGTTTAATTGTTTTTCCAATTACTCAGATAATTTCCGAAAATGAATATTTTGATTATGAAGCCAAATACCAGGGAAAGTCAAAGGAAGTAACTCCTGCAGAAGTGGACGAAACGATTACCAATAAGGTAAAATCAACAGCTGCTTATCTTTATAATAAACTTAATTGCAAAGGAATTGTTCGTTTCGATTTTATTTACACAGAAGAATCGGAAGAATTGTATTTTCTGGAAGTAAATACTGTACCCGGACAGTCCGCTGAAAGTATTGTGCCTCAACAGGCAAGAGCAATGGGGATGAGTATAAAGGAACTTTATACCTTACTGATTGAAGCAAGTATTTAAAAAGGGGTTCTAAAAATTAGATTTTTTGAGGCGAACAAGATTTTTAAAACCACAGTTTACTAATGTAAATGAAGATTTTAAAAATTGATGTTCAACGAAGAAAAAGCAATTTTTAAAACCCCTTAAAGATTAGGAAGAATATAAGTAATTTCAATCTTAAAAAATATTATATGACAGCACAGGAAATTATAAATCAATTGCAAGCTTTGGGAAACGAAAGTATCAAGAAAACGTTGTTGAAACATGGTGCCCGTGAGCCATTTTTCGGAGTAAAAGCAGAAGACATAAAAAAGATACAGAAAAAGCTTAAAAAAAATCATGAACTTTCATTGGAACTTTATGAAACAGGTAATTCCGATGCCATGTACCTAGCCGGACTGATTGCTGATGAAACAAAAATAAGTAAAGATGAGTTGAACCAATGGGTAAAAAATGCATATTGGTATTATATAAGCGAATACGCTGTTCCATGTGTTGCAGCTGACAGTCCTTTTGGTTTCGAACTGGCTGCCGAATGGATTCAATCTGATAAGGAAACTATTACTTCAGCAGGTTGGGCAACCTATTCAAATCTGATGATGATTAAGGAAGATGAGGAAATAGACCTGAATCTGATATCAGCTTTGCTCGACAAAATTGAGAAAGAAATCCATCAATCGAAAAACCGGGTTAGATACACAATGAATGGATTTGTAATTGCAACAGGTGCTTTCGTGAAGGATTTGCATGATAAAGCAATGAAAATTGCTTCCCAAATTGGCAAAGTAGAAGTAGATATGGGCGGAACTGCCTGCAAAGTGCCTTTGGCCACAGAATACATTCAGAAAACACTTAATCGTACTGCATTTAAAAAGAAGAAACAAGCACGTTGCTAAGAATTTATAGTTGCACCAGCAATACTACTTTCTTTCCATCTCTTATCACATCAACACTTATTAACTGTCCTTTTTGTAATTGTTTAAGTCTTGTCATGTATTCGTAAATATTTTTAACAGGTTTACCTTCAATTGCTACAATCAAATCTCCCTTTTGCATTCCTGCTTTAGATGCAGGTCCGCCATTAGTTACCTGATCTGCCCGTAATCCTTTATCACTCTGCCCTGAAAAATCGGGCATAATACCCAATGTAACTTTTAAGTTAGTTCGTCTTCCTGCATCTGTTTTTGGACCCGCTTCTTTAAATGTCAATGCTTTATCTCTGTTAATCAGATTAGACATCAGCAAATAGGAAAAATCCAATACTTGTTTTTCTCCTGTATAGTTTATCCTTTCAGCATTATCTAGTGGTGTATGATAATCCTCATGAGCACCGGTAGTTAAGAAAAATACAGGAATGTTTTCTGCATAAAATGAAGCATGGTCAGAAGCACCATACCCTTCGGGTGAATATTTTAAGGTAATATTGATTTTCTTTCCCAACTCATTAAGTAAGGGCTCCGATTCTGTTGAAGTCCCTGTACCACTTATTAAAATATATGGATCTGTAGTTTGCAACCTGCCAATCATATCCAGATTTACCATCGCTTTTACCTGAGTTATCTTTACAGGTAAATTCTTTACAAAACTTTTGGAACCCAATAAGCCTAATTCCTCTGCACTAAAAGCTACAAAAATAACAGATCGTTTTAGTTTATCTTTTTCAGCAGCTAATTTCTGTGCCATTTCTATAAGTCCGGCAACCCCTGAAGCATTATCATCGGCACCATAATGAACAGCCACCGTATCGGGCATTCGTGAACCAGAACCAGAACCTCCATATCCCAAATGATCATAATGTGCTCCCATAATTATATATTCTTCCTTAAGATTGGCATCGCTACCTTCGAGAATCCCGTAAACATTTTGTGTATTCTGTTTATTCAACTTTACTTCAGTTCTGATTAATAGCTTTTCTGAAAGATGAAAACTATTGCTTTTTTTAGTTTTATTAATTCCAGTTTCCAGTTCGGCAATGCTCTGATTTTTATCATTTTTTATTAAAGTATCTACCATGTTTCGGGTAATATTTACAACAGGAATATCAGCTATTGCAGGACTTTTGTCATAATTTAACGACATAATTTCGTCTGTTTTATTCATTCCAACAGGTGTTACAAAAATAACGCCAGAAGCACCTTTGTCAGTTGCCAGCAATACCTTACTTCTTTCGTCGGAATATTCATTAAAACGGCTGTCGGTATTGCTTAATTCGGGGTGTCCGCGTAGTATGATAACCCATTTGCCATTAACATCTATCCCTTTGTAATCGTCCCATTTAAGACTATCAGTTTTTATGGATAATCCATATCCAACAAAAGACATTTTTGCAAATAGCAATGCGTTTTTAGTAAAAGCCAGAGGCGTAAAATCTTTACCTGCAATGCCATATTTTCCATTAAAGAAAAACTCATTACTTTTACCTAACGAAGCTCCCGTAACAAGTTCAAAGTTTTGAAAACCATCATTCTTTAACATTTTTAACCCAACATTCTTAAACTGTGCCTGAATGAAATTGGCTGCTACTGTAATTTCTGGTGTTCCGGGCTGCCTTCCTTTTAATGAATCGGATGCCAGAAAACCAATTGTTTTTTGCAATTCTGATGTTGTTATTTCAGCATTAAAATTCTGAGAAAACAACTGAATTGGAAGCAAAAAAAGAATGATGTATAGTTTTGATATTATAGACTTCATATCTGATAAATATTTGATTATAAACGAATAATATTGTATAATTCCAACAAGGAAATCACAAATTTGTTTTTTGATAAAGATGCAAAGTTAATGAAAGTGATATAATAAATGTGGAGAATGCTGAAATTTTTATACATATTGCAACTGAAAATTGATTTCAGTTTAAAAAAATTAATTTGTAATTGTCTTTCTTACTCTTTTCAATGTCAGAAGGTTCATTGGATTACTTCCCAGATCTTTGATATTTTTTTGTGCAAAACGCAGTACCTGATCGTAATATAAAATCACAACCGGAGCCTCATTAATAATAATCTGATCCATCTGGCTGTAATATCGGTAACGAAGACTGTCGTTTATTTCATTCTGTGCTTTGTTGTATAAAATATCAAATTCCTTATTGCTGAAATGGGTATAGTTAGGTCCGGCAGGGCAGAAGTTATTTGTAGTAAACAAGGATAGATAGTTTTCTGCATCGGGATAATCGGCTATCCATGAACCCCTGAAAAAAGGAACTTTCGATTTGGCAATCATCTCACGTAATGTTGCAGGAGGATTTACATCGATTTTTAATTTTATTCCTATTTCGCCTAACTGATTCTGGATATATTTGCACAAATCAAGGTAAGAGGCTGTAGTAGATAGCGTAATTTCACCTAATCCCTTTCCGTTTGGAAAACCAGCTTCTGCCATTAATTTTCTTGATTTATCGGGATTGTAATAAAAGCCTTTAACCATTGTAGTATCGAAACCAGGCAAACCTTTTGGAATCATTCCGTACAAAGCTGGTGTTCCTATGTTATTTCGCAGATAACGCATCATTTTCACTCTGTCGAAACCATAGTTAATTGCCTGACGAATGGCTTTAAGTTTTATAGGATTATTACGAACCTCTATTGCTGAACTATCCATCAAAAAGCCTAGGTATTCGGTGTTTAGATAAGGTTGCGAAATCAATTGAAATTTATTTTCATAGTTGGGATTTAACTTGCCATTAATGGTAAGAAGTTCGTCTTTATAACTTGCGTCAATTCCGCTCATAAAGTCAATATTTCCTTTTGCAAATTCGAGGAAAACTGATTGTTTATCAATGATAAACGTTATATTAACTGCGTCGAGATAGGGGAGACGTTTTTTGCCATCAAACTCGAAATAGTTTTCGTTTTTGAGCATCACCAATTTTACACCTTCTTTCCATAATTTAAGATAAAACGGACCTGTACCAACCGGATGGTTTCTGAAATCTTTTCCATACATTTCAACAGCTTCGTGAGGAATTACCGAACAGTATTGCATACTTAACAATCCCAGAAATGGAGGAAAAGTTTGTTTTAATGTTAAGGTAAAAGTTGTATCATTCAATGCTTTGAAAGCATATTTGCCATTTTCGTTTTTGATATAATTTAAAATCCATGCACCTGGAGAAGCTATCTTTTTATCAACAATTCTGCTAAAGCTATATTCAAAATCATAAGCAGTAACTTTTCGTGGTATATCCTTTAAACATTCATCTTTATTGAATAAAACATCATTTCTTAATGTAAAAGTATACGTTTTGCCTTCGTCAGAAATTTCCCATTCAGAAGCAATGCATGGTTTTATGTTCAATTGGTCGTCGAGCTGCACCAAGCCATTATATAATTGATTGCAAGCCCATATATTAGCCTGATCTTTTGCAAAAGCAGGATCAAGAGAAGTTATTCCCGATGATTCGTTGTATTTAAATATTGTTTTGCCATTATTGTCAGAATTATGGTTTTTGCAAGAAACCATAAACAACAGTATAAAAATTGTTATAAAAATTTGCCGCATGGTTGATAATTTTAATTCAAAAATACTTAATTTTGGCAAACTTTTTTAAAATAATTTACAATGATAAGAATTTTATTTTTAGTTATAATGCATGCTGTTGGTGATTTTCTTTTGCAGGGAAGCACACTTAGTAAGTTAAAGGCATCAAAAATTGCATATTTGTTTGCTCATGTCGGTATTTATACTGCCTTTTTTATTGCCTTAAGTCCGCTTTTGTTAAAGATGACTTTTATGCAAGGCTTAACTTTTAGTTTGGTAAATGGAGCTGCACATTTTGTTATCGATTTTGCTACCGGAAAGTTTAAACAGAAATTCTGGGAGAAAAACGAAGCAGCTTATATTGCAACCATCAGTTTTGATCATATTTTACATCTTGTAATATTGATAGCAACCTATATGTATATGTTTCCGTCTGTTATGGAAAGTATTTTAAAATAAAAAAGAGAAATTATTTTCAGTATTCGATTCAAATGATCAGGGAAAATTCAAGATTTCAGTTATCGCTTGCTTAGTGATATTTTAATAATTAAGCTGATTTTGAAACAATAACAGCTTAATTTGAAATTTAAACTGAAACCCAACCTGAAACAAACCAACTGGATTGCTCTGATAAATTTATTACTTATAAAAATCCACTTAAAATAGCGAAAATAAAAAAGCCTTCCGGTTTGATACAGAAGGCAATACTAAACAAATTATTCATTTATTAATTTGGTGTGAAATTTGGGAAAAATTTAATTCGATATTCTTCAAAACTCAGAATTTTTATATCAAAGTTTTCATAAATAAATGTCAATGTATCGGTTTCAAAAAAAATATACTCAGAAATCTTTTGTTTGTAATTTCTTGTTTTATCAATAATTTCAGAAGTGTATTTAATCATAAGCATATCACAAAAATATACGCCAAATTGTCGACGTATCTGCCATATACAATTATGGTTAAATAATACAGTACTGTTATTGTTTGTCATTTAAAATCAGATTATATGGCTTAACAATATTTTTAATCCAATGATAATAAGTATTATTCCACCTAATATTTCGATTCGTTTGCCAAAACGACTGCCAACATTTTTGCCGAAAAGCATTCCTAACATAGCTACCAAAAAGGTAACTCCACCAATTATTGTAATTGCCAACCAGATGTTGGTTTGCAAAAATGCAAAGCTTATACCCACTACCAAAGCATCAATACTTGTAGCTATTCCCATTCCTATCAATACTGTAAATTTCAGTGGATTGAAATTGTTTTTTTGTTCATCGGGTTTAAAACTTTCTATTATCATTTTAATCCCCAATATTGCCAATAATATAAATGCAATCCAATGGTCAAAATTACCAATTAAAGATGAAATCTGATTGCCGGCAAACCATCCAAACAGTGGCATAACTGCTTGTAAAAATCCTAATACAAAAGCTACTTTTATAGCCTGCCAGAATTTAATATGTTTAATTATTAAGCCTGTAGAAACAGAAACCGCAAAAGTATCGAATGACAAACCAATAGCAATTAAAAGAATAGTAATTATATCCATATTGTTTTTTTATATAAGAGACAGGCTATGTAAAGCCTGCCTCCAATCAACTTAAATTTGCTTTAGTCAAATAGTTCATTTAACCAGTTTTTCTTCTTTTGGTTTTTGTAATAATCGTGGTCGTAGCTTCCACTATGTGGTTGATGATGTTTGTCAGAATAATCCTTAGGATGAAAATTCTGATTAATACCAATGGTGGCAGATCTTTCAATTATCTTGTCGAGTTCGCCTCTATCCAACCATATACCACGGCAGTTTGGACAATAATCGATTTCAATACCCTGTCGTTCAGACAGTACTAATGTTACGTTACAACTTGGACAATTCATGATTTTTAAATTTAA
>CAIZXK010000512.1 GCA_903936865.1 uncultured Bacteroidales bacterium
AGTAATATCAAATGGTCTTATGAAATCATAGATTATTTTGCAGATGATTTGGATTTTAAAAGTGATGGTAATGATTATTATCCTGGTTTTTTCTGCATTAATTATAGCTTACCTTGGAGTATCGATTTAATAAAGCGGTACGAACACCTGTGGGATTGGAATATATTGATGAATAATTTCAAACTAAGGACTAATAAAGACATTTATAAATATATGCAAAATACATATTTGCAATATACGACTAAAGAAGCAGTTAAAGACGCATATAAAGAAAAAAATGGTATCGATGGAATTGATTATGAATATTATGAGAACTTTCCAAGTTTGTATTCTAAAGTTAGAGATTTGGAAGAAAGTTTTAAAGTTGATCCGATAACAACATGGGACGAAGTAGAAAAAAGCAAATCTGTTAATTGGGACGATTTAAGTAAAAATAGCTTTCTACCATGGAATGAAGAAATCATTGAAAAATACAAAAACAAACTTAATTTCTGCAATTTATGCTGGAACCAAAATGTACCATGGTCAATTGAAATACTGCTCAAATACTTTGATAGGTTTTATCAAAGTGATAAACAGAATTTCGGGAAAGATAGTGCCGATAATCATGTATTTATAACTATATTATTTTTGAACAGTAGTTTTCCTTGGAACTATAAGAATATCAAAGAATTAGAACAGTATATTGATTTTAAAGATTTGTTGTCTAACCAGGATATTGATTGGACTATTGAATTGCTTGAATTACTTGAAACCCATGATAGTGTTTGGAATGATGATAGTTTAAAAAATAATAAAAGTGTTATAACAAAGGCTTTTCCTGAATTAATGCAAAATGAAGTGATGAAAGAAGTATGGGAAATGCTTTTGTAGGATAAAAATGGATAGCCAATTTCTGTCTTTCCTTTATTTAATTGGAAACGTAGAATAAATCAATTTTGATTATTCTGAAATCCCAGCCTCTTAATCTTAGTTACTGTATTAAAATGAACATTTGCTAGAACTGCAGCTTCTTTGCATCTATATCCTTTTTTTAGGTAATCTAAAACCTTTTGATTTTGTGGTTTCTTTAAAAATTCTAAGATGTTTTCATTCGATCCTGGTTTCCTTCCTTTATAGACATTCCTTAGCTTTGCCAGCTGTATTCCAGCCTTCTGCCGTTCCTTTAATTGGTTTCTTTCCATTTCTCCAACGATGCCTAGGATTGAAATAATTAATTTGCTGATAGAATTTTCCTTCCCCATTTCATCTATCGTTTTCAAGCCCTGATTTACGAAGTAGATGGTGATTTTTTTTTCAGTAAAGAAGTGAATTGTATTTAGAATATCCCTCAGGTTCCTGCCCAACCGATCAATTTCCCAAACACTTAGTGATGTTAGAACACCAGCATCAGTATATTTTAATACTTCCCTGCCACCTTCACGTTCGAAGAATGGAATAGAACCGCTACATTTATCTTCGATTACCATATCGAAATCTTTCTCGGTCACTCTTTGCCGATCCGTCTTTTGGTCAACTGATGAAATTCTCGTATAAAGCACCTTCATAAATCACAATTTTAGAATACCCCTATTTACACTTCAAAATTATGACAAATAATTGACTTTTCCAAATTTATTTTGCCTTAAGTGCCTTCAGATGAGTCACAAATTAGGGTGTACTTTAAAATTGTGATTTGTAAATTCTAAAATATTATTCATAATTTTATCAAAATATTAGAATTGTCTAATTTAATTGGGAAAAGATGATTATAAAATTCTAAATAAAATGTATTGTAAAATCAATTGATATTTAAAAATATCTAATCAGAATTTATTGATATTTTTAACAAGTGAACATACATACCTCCAAACACTTTCTAATAGAAATAAATCTATCAACCGCAATACATAACAAACTATATTTTGACAGTAAATTCATTTTACAGTCAAAAATATAAGTATATTTGCAAAAAATATTTTTTATAAATGAGAAAAGCAGAATTACATATCGAAAAACTTAAAGAAGAATTTGAAAATAAAGACGATTTTCAAGTTGGAGATTTAATTGCTTTTTATCAGTCTTTTGAACCAAATGTTCCTGCTTCAACTGTTAATTGGCGAATTTATTCATTGGTCAAAGCAAATACTATTCATCGAATTGGTAGAGGAAAATATAAATTTGGCTCTGGCAATAATTTTTACCCTCAAATATCTCAAAAGATATTGAGAATAAACAAATTTATGAAGACCAATTTCCCATATTTAAAATATATAATTTGGCATATTAGTGAAATAAATTCTTTATCTCAGCACCTTTTTAATAAGGACACTTACTATGTAGAAGTTGAAAAAGATGCGATAGATGCTGCCTTTGAGCAACTCAGAGATAAATTCAAGTATGTATTAAAAGGGAAATCAAACCAAGATGTATATTTTGGAGAAAGTGTAATTATAGTGCGGTCATTGGTTTCAGGTTCACCAACTCAATTGGTAAAAAATGTACCAACTATAACAATCGAAAAGCTACTAGTGGATTTATTCACGGATAAAGAATTTGAATTTTTACATGGAAACGAATTGACCCATATATATAATAATTCATTCTCAAAATATACAATAAATATTGATAAACTTTTGAGATATGCTAGTAGAAAAGAAAAGAGAAGTATAATAGCAGATTTTATTAAAACTATAAAATGACAGATTTTTAAATTACTGTCAATAATACAATTAAAAATGATACAAAAAGATTGTACTTCAAACAAATGGATCTCAGAAATTGCTAAGATTAAAAAAGCAGATAAGGTGTTGGTTCAAAAGCTTATTCGGGCTTTAATATTACTGGAAGGTTTATCTGAATCTAAACTTAATTTTGTTTTTAAAGGTGGAACTGCATTGATGTTGATGCTTAACAGCACTAAAAGACTTTCAATCGATATTGATATTATTGTTTCAGAAAAAGTTGAAAAGCTTAATGTAATTTTATCACAAATTGCAATCAATAAAGGATTTACGAGAGCTGAAGAGCAATACCGTAAAGTAATAAGTGGTATTGAAAAAGCACATTACAAGTTTTATTTTCCTAATTCACTCAAAACTGATGATGAAGAATATGTTTTACTTGATATATTGTTTGAAGATAGCCATTACAGTAACCTTGTTTCCACTCCAATACAGTCTTCTTTTCTTAGGCAAGAGGGTGAGATAATCAAAACTTTAACTCCCGATTTTAATAATATCATGGGAGACAAATTAACTGCTTTTGCACCCAATACTACAGGAATTCCATACTTTAAAAAAGAGAAACTTATGGGACAAGAGATTATAAAACAACTTTATGATATTGGGAATATATTTGAGAAAATAGATAATCTAACAATTGTAAAAGATGTTTTTTATAGTTTTGCCATAGTTGAACTTCAATATAGAAATATGGGAGAAAACGTAAACATTGTTTTGGAGGACATTATTGAGAATTGTTTATCCATATCAACAAGACAAAATGTAGGAAATGCGAATTTTGAAGTCTTACTTTTAGGACTAAAGCAAATTGCAACTTATATATTTTCAGAAACTTATCATATCGAAAAAGCTATAATACATTCTGCTAGAATTGCTTATTTAGTTGCATTAATGCAAAGCGAAACTCTAATTGAGCTTTATAATAACAGAATAGATATGACAGATTGGTTAATAGTTCAGCCCAATAATACCAAACTGAATAAACTTAAAAAGACCAATCCAGAAGCGTTTTACTATTGGTTTAAGTTTTATTCTTTAAAAATACAAGTGTAATTTTTGGTTTAAATAATTATACAAAATTATCATATTTTGAAGTTACTTAAAAATTGTAATTTTTGGTTTCTAAAATATTTTTAATGGTATACATATAAAAGCAAAAACTGATAGAATATAAATCTATCGGCTTTTCTCAGAATTTAGTTTTAAGGTGTAAGATTAATCTTAATTGAAAGCTATTTATTGGCAGAACAGCATGGTTGGTTAAATTCTGTATACTATTTATTTTCCAAATTAATCAAAACAATTTCAGGTCGGCAAAAAAACTAAATGGTGGTGTAATTGTACCTATTCCAGATAAAATATAAGATTTCATTTCACCGAATTTTTTTAATTCGTATCTATATTTTTGTCCATATTTAGATGGCAATACTAGTGTCCACATCCTGAAAAGTGTCATTCTTCCACCATACGTATGTCCTGATAAAGTTAAATCAATTAGATCTGTATGTAAGTTTGCTTAATAATCAAGATTGTGTGATAGCAAAATGCAAAAAATCTGATTTCTTCAAATAACTAGTAGTGCTATCGATAACTTGAACATCTTCCCAGAAATCCCTTACTCCACCTATTTTAATGCTATCATTCCCTATTTTAAAATAATAAGATTTTTTACCACAAATATTAATTCCATTTCTAACCAGCATTTTTCTTATCAATTCAGCATTTTCCCAATGATCATGATTTCCTAATTTTGATTTTAGGTTAAGAAATTCATCAAATACAGGCTTTATATACTTAGGGGCTCGATGAACATAATCATCACCCATTAATATTATGTATGGATGAAGTTCATTAATTTGATTAACAAGTTTTGTCACTCTTTCAATAGATAGATATGGTTCATGATTTATATCTGCAATGAACACAACCTTTTTTCCTAATAAAAGAATAAGGTATGTCAGCGGAATTAAGTGTAATGTTTTTTGTTTTAAGAATTTAACAGCTACATTTATTTTATTACAATTTTATTAATTGTATCATTTACATCCAATTGTCCCATTTAATTTTTGAAGTTATTATAACTCGATTTATTTATATTTTGAAAATAATTTTTCCAAATTTTCAACTATATTTTTCATCGTTTCTGGGTAACAATTTTGAATCCCGTTCCATTCAATTTCAGTTTCTACTCCATCTTCATTAATTTTAATACGAATTTGAGCTATATAATCGCAATTAGTTGCATTTATTTCTTTTTCATTATTCTTCAAATCCTTAGTATGAGTTTTATAAATTGTTTCAATTATTGGTTCTGATTTTAAATCAACAGTCTTAGTTGGGTTGAATTTTTCAGTTTCAGAATCATAATAATTGTCAATTTCAATTATGTTGTCGTAAACTCGAAAGGCAACATGAGCACATGTTTCTGAATAGTATTTTGTACTGACTAGTAACATAATTTTTTTATCATTTATTTGACTTAAGCATTGAAAACTGGATAATACTATTAGTAGAATTGGAAATATATATTTCATACAAAGGTTAATAGAGATTAAAATTAGGTGCAGTTTTAGGATGTGAAACGTTAATCTTAATATCATTCATCCAAACTGCTTGCTTAGGTTCTTTTCTGTCAATAAGTTGATTTTGCCATGCTTCGTCTGTAAGTCTTTCTGAAGTTGGTTGTATAAATTCATAGTGGCTATATACAGCACCACGTGTTAGGTAAAGTAGTCCATTAATTTCAGCAACAACATATATTTCATCTCCCATTCCAACCCCCTCTTCTAAACATTTATCATTATAAGTATAAACATCTGTTGCAATAGCCATATATCGTTCAGGAGTGTTAACTTGTGATGTAAATCCTTCATTTGATTCTATTATATTTAGTGTTAAACTTTCAACTTCCCCTCCAATAAATGACAATGTGTCAAATTCTAAATTTGAAATTTTTTTACCTTTCAATTCTTTATCACTAATTCTTACAAATAATCCAGCCATATGTGATAATTCATTATTTCTAAATTCTAGTTTTTTTGTCATTAATCCATTTTCTTCCAACATTTTTTTATTTAAAGCAAGTAGACTAATACACTTTTTCCAAAATTCAATTTGAGGTTCAACGTATGCAATTTTTTGAGGTGGAGGGACTTCTCCTCCGTCACCCATTTCCGCTCCACTTGGTTGTTCAATGTATAAAACCATATCATGCTTTAGTCCTGTCCATGATGCAAGCATTGTATTAAGGTTCTTTTTTTGCCAGTTAGGTAATTTCATAAAATAAGGTGCAGAATTTTTTGATTTTTGAAGTGAGAGAATTGTTTCCATTTTCTTGTTATATATACTTAAATCCCAATTATTAAAT
>CAIZXK010000513.1 GCA_903936865.1 uncultured Bacteroidales bacterium
CCAATACAATGTGCTTCATTTCTTGCAGGTATTATAACACTAACTTTTAAAGGATTATCGATGGTATCAGTTATTTCTAATTCTATTGCTTTGCTAAAGAAAAAAGCATAAGATACAATGAGAATTAAATATAAAAGACATATTATAAACAATAGTAAAGTTAAATAAAAATCCATCCTATTTTTCTTTAAAAAAATTCAGTTTCAAAACAAATAAGTTTCCAATAAATGCAGGTAAAGCAATATTTATCAACCACAAAACTGAAGTGGCAGCAATTACTTCAATATTAAAATTTACGTTCATCTGCAACGTTGTATTAAAGTAATAATCTATAACTCCCATGGCAATTGAACCTCTTATTCCTATTTCAGCAAGTGCAATGCTCGGTATTGCAGATATTATAAAATAAATTAATGAAATCAGAAAAATTCCTTCAACCATATTTAGTGGTACATTGAAAAAATTGAGTAATAAATAAAATTGAAATGAAAACACCATATATCGAGACAAGCTAAATAAGAGAACATTGCGTAATTCATTAAAATTAAAATAAGAAAAAACTTTAAAATAACCTTTTATTCTTCTCCATTTTTTAATGATTAATCTATCTAACAATTTACTTATAAAAGCGACATTAAAGAAAATGGCTAAAATTATTAAATTTATAAATACAAGCAATAGTATAAAAATAAATAAAATATAAGATGGAATAATTTCATTACCAATAAAAAACTTTAAAATATAAACTGAAATACTAATGGATCCAATTAATAAAGTAATCATCAATTGGCTCATACTACATAATATAGAAATAAAAATTGCTTTCCATGGATTGGCTTTTTGCAAAATAAACACACGTCCAAGAAATTCTCCTATCCTATTAGGCGTAAATGTACTTACACTTAAACCAGCTAGAATTGCTTTAAGTGCTTTTGCAAATGAAATTTGTTCGATTTTTCTTATTAAATATCTCCATTTCAATGCTTCAATACTCCAATTGATACACATTAATACAATAATAAATAACAAAAAAAGGTAGGCAAACTTATTCTGATTTACAATTTTAAATAAGTTATATGTTTGTTTATAGTTATCATTATAAAATAGTTGATAAGCAATATAGCCATAAGAAGCAGATATTATTGCAAATCGTAGTAAAAAATTGTAGGTTTTATTTAATTTTGTATTTTTAAACATTTAAATTTAAATTTTGCTAACAGAAAAAATCATACTAGGAATTGACCCAGGTACAACAATAATGGGATACGGTATTATTCACCAAAAAGGGAATAAAATTGAACTCATTACTTTAGACGTGTTAAAATTAGACAAATTTTCTGATCAACCATTAAAATTAAAGAAAATTTTTGAAACTTGTCTGGAATTAATTGAAATTCACCACCCTGATGCTCTTGCGATTGAAGCCCCCTTTTTTGGAAAAAACGTACAATCTATGCTAAAATTAGGTAGAGCTCAAGGAGTTGCTATGGCAGCTGGTTTATATCGTTCGGTACCTATATTTGAATATTCTCCAAAAAAAATTAAACAATCTATTACAGGGAATGGAAATGCTTCAAAAGAACAGGTAGCAGCAATGCTTCAAAACCTACTAAAAATAAAAGAACTTCCAAAACACATGGATGCAACGGATGGTTTAGCTGCAGCTGTATGTCATTTTTTCCAGAGAAATTTAACTTCAGATTCGCAAACTTTTACTGGATGGGCAAGTTTTGTAAGTAAAAATCCTGAAAAAGTAATAAAAAAACCGCTCTTTTAAAGCGGCTTTTGATTTAAAGTTTTAAAAACTTCTGAAATTTCATTCGCTATTTTAGTAAATTCCTCAACAGTTAATTTTAATTTTTCTCGTTTAAAATCCATATCATAAATTGAGTTTATCGGGATTAAATGAATATGTGCATGACGAACTTCCAATCCGATTACAGTCATACCAACTTTTTGGCAAGGAATAACCGTTCCAATAGCATTTGCAACTTTTTTTGCAAACAAAAACAATCCTTGATATTCCTGATCCTCAATATCAAAAATATAATCTGTTTCATTTTTAGGTATAACTAAAGTATGACCTTTTGCTAAAGGAAAAATATCTAAAAAAGCATAAAAATTTTCATCTTCAGCTATTTTGTAAGATGGAATTTCTTTGTTTATGATTTTTGTAAAAATACTGGACATAATAATTAGATTTTATTACCTTGATATGTCAATGATTTCAAATGGAACGATTCCGGCAGGAACTTGTACTTCGATTTTTTCACCAATTTTTTTACCAAGAATTCCTTTTGAAATTGGTGACGTAACTGATAATTTACCACTTTTCAGATCAGCTTCACTTTCGGGAACAATTGTATATTTCATGATGGCTCCACTTTTTAAATTTTTTATTGTTACTGTCGAAAGCAATAAAACTTTGGATGTATCAAGTTTTGATTCATCAAGAACCCTGGCATTACTAATTAAATCCTGTAATTTAGAAATTTTCAGTTCCAAAAGTCCTTGAGCTTCCTTTGCTGCATCATACTCTGCATTCTCAGACAAATCGCCTTTGTCTCGTGCTTCGGCAATCATTTTTGAGATTTTAGAACGTTCAACAGTAGTTAGAAGATTAAGATCTTCTTTAAGCTTTTCCAAGCCTTCTTTGTTATAATATGAAATATTCGACATAATCTTAATTCATTTAAATTGTTATAATACAAAAGACCCTTTAGTTAAAAAGAGTCCTTTGTATTTTAGAAAATTAACTTTAAACCTTATTTCAGATTTTTTGGTTTACAAGTTTATACGAGCTCCGATTGTATGAGATCCCTGAAAAGGATCTGTTGATCTGTAAGAATAATCTATTGAGAAAGTAGATCCTTTTTCCTTATTTAATGGAGCTTGAATACTAAATCCAGCACTAACTCCGGTAAGAGCAGTTTTACGTGTAGATTTTTCAAAAATTCCATCTTCATAAACAAAACCACCTCTTAGCATAAGATACTGCATAAAACCATATTCTGCACCAATTGCATATTGATCATTTGTAAATGAGTTGGAAGCAAAAGAACCTGCAAATGTAAGTCTATGATCTTCATTGAAATTAAAATCATAAGCAGCACCAATATTTATTAATGATGGTAATTCAAACTCTGCACCTCTTTCTTCGATAGTATGCGACATAAAAGAACCATTATGAGTCCCTGCAAAAGAATAACCATCACCAGAAAATTTTAATGTTGGCCCAACATTTTTCATAGAAATCCCAAACTTAATATTATCAGTAGGTCCAGTTACATATTGAATACCTGCATCTATTGCAACGCCTTGTGTTCCAGCATCAGCTATCGATTCAGATATAATTTTCAAACTTATACCCCCATAAATACTGTTTGAAAACATTTTAGCATAAGAAAGGGCGATATTAATAAAAGATGGGCTAAATGTACCAATTCCACCCTCTGGTTGTTCAGTTGTTCTTATAAGCATATCTCCAAAAGACATTGCAGTAACACTCATACCAAGAACACCGGTTTCACCAACTTTTTGTGAAAAACCAAATGTTGAAATATTAATGTCAGAACCTTTTAACCATTGTGTTTGAGAAAATACAATTTCCGTTTTATCTGTAAAAGCTAAACTTGCTATATTTGTAAAACTACCATCTAATCCACGACCATTAGCAGTATTAACTCCACCCCAACCTGAACTGCGAGCCCATGGATTGATTAAGAGTTCGGAAGCCCCAGCCTGACCTGCACGATCCTCATTTCCTGCTAGTACTTCTTTTGAAGTTATTATTGATAAAGTTATTAAAACCACTGGAATTAATAAACTATATATTTTTTTCATACTCATTGATTTAATATATTATTATATAATTAA
>CAIZXK010000514.1 GCA_903936865.1 uncultured Bacteroidales bacterium
AACAAACTATTTTTTAGCATTATATAATATTTAAATATGTTATTAATAAACAAACTTATTCCTTTTTTGCAATTTTATAATTTTCTATCAATCAAGCAATTCTTTCAACTTAAATGATTTTAAAAAAAAGTATAGAATTAAAAATTACATCCTATAAATAAATTAAAATAAGTATGATATAATTTATTTTCTTCCAATCCTCTTCTTACAAAAATATCATTAATATATAATGATTTAAGACTTATGCTAATTTTAAAACCAGACTTCTGTAACTTTTAAGTTATTGTTTTTGAAAAACTTAACAAATAACAAAAAATGAAAATAGTATTATTTTTTTACCATAAGCAAAACAATAGTTTATATTAAATCTATAATTGCTTTAAAAAGTTGTCATATTATATCTTAGAAAAGGTAAATATTTAAAAATTAGCATAATTAATTTGTAAATACTATTAATAAGTTTCATTATTAATTAGGTACATTTACTTGCTATAGAATAATTTAGAACTATCAAATATATTTTTAAGATATAATTTTTTTCTACGAAATTACAAAATATATCGACAGATACCAGACCTTTGGAAAGAATTATTATTCTTTATTCGTAAATTTGGGGGAATAATTTAAAATCAAATCATTTACAATATTTAAACAGCAAGCTATAAGCTTCTTTTACACCCAATTCTCCAGCTTTACTAAAATCATGACATCCTTTTTCTGGATCTCCAGTGAAAATATATAACATTCCACGGTTATAATATGCTTCACCAAAGGAATTGTCAAAATAGATACAGTTACTGTAATCAATTATTGCTCCATTTATATCATTTATCAAGCTTTTTGCATAAGCCCTGTTGAAATAGGCAAAACTGAACTTATTATTTCCTAAAATTGATTTTCCATATTCTTCAATTGCAATGTTGTAATTATTATTAATTTCATTAAAGTTTTTATCATCAAATTGATTGTCAAAATTTTTATTATCTGCTTGTTCTCCCAGCTTCATAAATAGATTTCCTTTCAGAAAAGAAGAAAGGTAGTTATATTCTGATGTGTCAGGAATTAGGTTAAGTGTTTGTAAAGCCTCCCTGAAGTTTTTTAATAATCCGGAAAGAGTGCTTTTCCAGATAAAATATTTTTCATTCAATAGATTCATTTTGGAAGCAAGAGAATCGAGTAGTATTTTACTTTCAGCTATATTATCTAAAGATAATTGAGTTTCAAAATTATCCATTCTTATTTTAAGATTTACAACCTGATAACTATTAAGTTTGTCAATAAGTTCGTTGTATTTTTTTATAGATTTTATTTCATTATCAGGAGTTAATGTATAAATGTTTTTAAGTTGAATATTAGATAATTGATATTGAACACGTCCCTGACTTGTATCAATAGCTTGAGATTCCGTTCGGAAATCTATTAATGGCAATAAATAAATAGAATCTGATTTATATATTGTGGAATCTTTATTTTCACTAAAAAGATAATCAGCAAATTTTCTATCTTTTTCAGCAGCATTATAATTTTTTATTTGCATATATAAATTTGAGCGTAATACATATGCTTTTTGGAATTTAGGATATAATTCAATTACTTTTGACAAGTCGCTCAATGCGTTTGTATAATCCGACAAATAATTTTTAACAATTGCTCTATTGTAATATGCATAAATATTCAACGGATTGATTTTGATTACATTATTATAATCATTTATTGCCTCAACATACTTTTCATTTTCAGCATAAAGTGCAGCCCTATTATAATAACATTCAGAATGATATGGATTTAACGATATTACTTTATTGTAATTTTCAATGGCTTTTGAATAAATTTTATTTTTATGATAATACAAAGCCAGATTATAATAGGCTAGTATAAATGTTGAATCTTTGGAAATTACAAATTCATAATCATCCTTGGCTCCCAACGAATCTTTGTTGCATAATTTAATATACCCTCTAATTATAAATGCATTAAGATTAAATGATGTTATTGAAATCGATTTATTAATACTTGAATAAGCTTTATCATATTGTTTTAAATCAATCTCAAGTAAACTTTTATTCAAGTAAGCATTGCTATTTGTTGCATTTAAAAAGATTGCTGTATTGAAATCATGAAATGCATTTGTAGTGTCCTTCAAAATATTATAAATATAGCCTCGCGCAACATAATAATCAGAATTCGTAACATTATAACTTATTGCTTTGTTTATGTCTGTGAGTGCATTATAAAAGTCTTTAAAATCAATTTTGATAATACATCTGTGATAATATGCTTTGCTATAACCCGGATGCAAATTTATAGAAGTTGTAAAATCATTATAAGCACCAATCTGGTCACCAAGTTCTTTCTTTGCCATACCTCTTATGAAATATGATAGATTATTTTCTGGGTTATTCTGTATTTCCTGATTTAATAATAAGATAGCTCCCGTATAATTTCTTTTCAATATTTCTTCTTCTCCTTTGCGCATTAAGTTATCTTTACTGTATTGAGCCTGTATGTTTTCGCTATTCAATAATATAATTAAAAATAAAAAAGGTAAGCAAATAGTTTTAAAAGAAGACATTTTTATAAAATATGATTATAACACATTAAAAGTAAGATTATATAACAGTTAAATCTAAAAAAAATTGTACAACAAATCTTATGAAAATAAAATATAGTAACTGTAATAATATAAATACATTACTGAATATTTATAATTTGTTTTCATATTTGTATTTTTTAGGTATAATTACTTTATTCTCAATTTGAATTAATTTATTTTAAGCAAAATTATAATTAATATTTTATT
>CAIZXK010000515.1 GCA_903936865.1 uncultured Bacteroidales bacterium
ACCAAACGAAGATGGATTAAACGATAAGTTTGAGTATGGCAATGCCGATAACTACGAAATAAAAACAACAATATACAACCGCTGGGGGCAACTTATATTTGAGGGAGAAAATGCAAATTATTGGGATGGCAGCTATAAAAATAAATTAGTACCTTTGGGAGTATATACTTACAGAATAGAAGCTACGGATAAAGCAACAAAGGAAAAGAAAGTGTTTAATGGGAAAGTAACGGTGGTGAAATAAAAATGAAAAATTACGAATGAAAAATGAAAAATGAAAATAAATATACAATATGCTGATTCATTGCAAATAAATAATTTAATAATTCCGGTTAATACTATCGAAAGCCAGAAAAAAACTGTAAACAATATCTATCTGCAAACCATAGTTAATAATCAGATTATTAGCTTTTCCGATTCAATAACTTTATTTAATATAGCTAATCAATTGCCTTTTTTGGGAGGTGATGCAGTTTATTCTGCAAGAGTTATATTAGGATTAGACCCGGCTAATTTGTATTTAGATTATATAAAAGGACCCGATAAACCTAAGGATAATCTTATGAATTCCATTAAAGTTAGGGTTTATCCAAATCCGGCAATTAACTCAATAAATATTGTTTTTGAAACTTTAATTGATAAAAATGCAATTTTTGAGCTTTATGATTTCAGTGGTAAACAAATACTAAGTACTACAATTAAAGCTAATACAACTTTTAGCACAATAAATCTAAATACAGTTAAAGCAGGTATTTATTACTATAAATTAACTACTATTAACGAAACATTAATCAAAAATAAATTGGTAATTTTAAACAAATAATTCTTTACAAGAAGTTGAATGTAATCATATTGCATTCAACTTCTTGTTTAAATAAGCTATATGAGAAGGATATTTTTTATTTCAATTTTCATTAATGTTTTTATTAATTGTTTTTCACAAGTTAATAATCTAGTACCTAATCCAAGTTTTGAGGAATACACACAATGTCCTAATGATTTAGGTCAAATTGATTTTGCTTATCCTTGGACTGAGCCAAATCAGTATATATCTAAAACATCAGATTATTACAATAAATGTTCTAACTCAATTTTTATGACATTTTGTAATCACATACATGCTCGTACCGGCATAGGATTTTCTGGTATATATTTTTATAGTAAACCTGATTTTAATTCTCCTTATTATTATGAATATATTGAAGTAAAATTAAAAAACAAATTAAGAAAGACCAAAACGTATTGTAGCTCTTTATATGTTATTTTAAACTATAAATTAAGTCAGGTTGGAGTTGATGGTATAGGGCTTTATTTTAGTGACACTTATATTTATCAAGATAACATTATGCCACCATTACCAAGAATTATTGCATATCCTCAAATTTCAAATATAGGAAATGTAATAATAGATTCTATTTCTTGGACAAAAGTTTCCGGTTCGTTTGTTTCTAATAATGATGAATTATATTTAACCATAGGAAATTTTTTTAATGGTGATTCTGTAAATTTTATTTCATTTTATCAAAGCACCCCTTATCCAACTTCATATTACTTCATCGACGATGTCTCCGTATGTGACTGCGAAGATTTTAAACCCAAGCTTGGTAGAGATACCACGCTGTGTTTAGGGCAACAACTACTGCTTAAAGCCAATGTACCCAAAGAAGCAGATAGTGTTATTTATACCTGGCAGGATGGCAGTAAAGATAGTACATTTCTGGTAACTAAGACCGGCACTTATTGGGTAAGTGCCTATATTGAAGATTATAAAATAACGCTAACAGATAGCATAAGAGTAAACTATACAGATTGCACTCCACCGCCGATATGGATACCCAATAGCTTTACTCCGAACGGAGATGGTTTAAACGATGTTTTCAGAATAGAAACTTTAGATGTATTATTAGAATATAGTAT
>CAIZXK010000516.1 GCA_903936865.1 uncultured Bacteroidales bacterium
TTTAAGAATTGAAAAACAATCTAAAGCCGCTGTAATAATTAATCTTCCAACAGTAATTATTACCATTGATACAACTGAAGCTGAAATGCTTAAAGATGAACATTTCTGCTCTATGGAACGCAGATGCAAATTTATTGTGACTTCAATTGAAGAATTTGAAAGAGGCAAATTATTTACACATAGACTATTAAAAAAGTAACATGGGTAAAATTATAGAACTTGCAAAAAAACTAAAAGCCCTCGCCGACAGAGGCGAGGGTGGTGAAAAGCTTACTGCAGAAATAATGCTGCAAAACTTATTTAAAAAACATGGTATTTCTATTGCCGAAATTGAGGGGGAAAGTACCAAACTTGAAATGATTAGCTTTTCCAAAAAATATGAATTTATTTCATATATCATCATTCAATCGGTTGTAGGTGAATGTCAATTTTACAGTTTTACAAATAAAGATACCGGTAAAAATCTGAGCAGCAAAACCGGAGTAAAATGCACAAAAGCTGAATTTATTGAAATACAGGCTAAACTTGATTTTTACTACAAAGTTTTTGAAACGGAACTCCATTATTTTGAAATAGCCTTTTTGCATAAAAATAATATAGAACCAAAAACCTTTAATCCAGAAAATGATGACAGAAGAAAACAACTTTCATACGAAGAGTCTCAGAAAATAAAACTTATATCAGGAGGTATTGACGAACATCCGTTTTTGAAACAAATTGGAGAGTAAAAAGACCATCAACAAAAAACTATATGCGCTATATTGATCAGGATAAGATTTACCAGGAAACCAATCAGGGCTTGGATATATTTCAGTTTTACTTTGCCGGAGCGGATTTTAATAATTCAAAGCTCTTTGTAAAAGTGAGAGATGCTGAAAAAACAGCTTCTGCAAAGGTAAATTTCTACGAAAACTTTTGGAGAATAACAGACTTTGGTCAACAGGATGTAATAAGCGGAATGAAAGCAATAGATTTCGTAATGTGGAGAGAAAACATTACTTTTTATGATGCATTGCTTTTTATTGAAAGTATGATTATCAGAAAAGAAACTGGCAGTGGAACTTTTAAACCTATAAAATATAAAGCTGATTATAAACATAGGGAAATTTTGCCAGAAGATATTCCTGGAGAATATAAAATTATTTATAAAAATGAAGTTGATAAATCAGACCTTGAAGCCATCGGACGCTATGTGGATGAAGATACCTTAAAATATTTTAATTGTAAATGTGTTGAATCATATTCATTTATAGGGTTTAATAAATATTTGAACAAAGATGTTTACAATACATATATAGCTACAAAAAACTATCCCATTTTTGTTATTGACCACGGTGATTTTAAAAAATTGTATAAACCTCATGAACTTTCAAAAGATCGCAGATTTCTATATATAGGTAAAAAACCAAAAAATTATATTTATGGTTATAAGCAATTACTTGATTGCGACAATGAATTTGCTGATAATAATGATGATGACGAAAATGCAATCCGAAGACCCGATAACAAAAAAGAAGCCATTGTAATAGATTTGTTCCGCTGCAGTGGCGAAAGCGATGCCATGAACCTGCATGCACTCGGGTTTCATGTGTATTGGCTTAATTCGGAAACGGAAGATTTTAACCATAAGCAATTTAAGCAGGTTGATGATTTGTGTGAAAATCATTACCAGATAATGGACCTGGACGCTACCGGCAGAATACAGGCAACAAAAAACGCACTGAAGCATATTGATATTTTTTCAATTGAATTGCCCGAATGGTTGCAATGGAAAAGAGATTTCAGGGGGAATCCTTGCAAGGATCTGAAAGATTTTATCAACCTTAGCGGTGATGAAAGAGAACAAACCTATTATAACTTTCTGGTGCTGAAGAAAAATGCACGCAGGGTGAAATTCTGGCAGAAAACAGTGGATGCCAAAAGCAAAAAGGTGAGCTATAATGTGAACATGGAGTTCTTTTACTTCTTTTTGAAATGCAATGGTTTTTACCAGATGGAATCCATCTATCATAAAAAAGCCGGCTATTGCTATGCATGGGTAAAAGGCAAGGTGGTGGATCTGATACATCCCGATAATGTGAAACGTATCGTAAAACGGTTTACCAAAGAATGGATTAAAGGCAAAAACCGCATGGATGCACTGGAATTGCTCAATAAGATAAATACATCGAATCAGATAATTGAAGCTAATCTGGAAAGCATTGATATGATTAAATGTAATTTTAAAAACTACGATCGCTTTACGGAATATCTGAATTTTAAAAATGGAAGTCTTAAAATTACTGCCGATAAAATAGAGAAAGTAAAACACGAAGATTTGCCAAATCAGATACTGGGAGTGCTGGAAGTAAATACCAAAACAATTTCCCATTTAATTGATAGAGATATCAGGGTAATTGAAAAACCAGCCATTGAAGTCAACGCTTCAGCAGCATATCAGAAACTTCTGGACGAACTTGAAGCAGCTAAAACGGATGATGATAGGCAGACTGTAAATGTGAAAATGAGCGAAATGCCCGAAACGGAAAAGTACCAGGTAACTATAAATGATGATAGTTTTATTTATGTAAGGTTTATTAAGGATCTGGCAAACATACACTGGCGAAAAGAACTGGAACTGAAAGAACCGCTGACCGATACCGAACTGAAAGAACAAAACCTGTCATTGGCAAACCTGCTTTTTATATTGGGATACCATTGTCAGCAATACAAAGACCCGGGCAAACCTTGGTTAACATTTCTTCAGGACATGAGAATTTCTGATATCGGACAAAGCTCCGGAAGATCGGGAAAGAGCTTACTGAGCAAAGCCCCAACTTATGTAAGAGCCTCATTTTACAAAGGAGGCAGAACGCTGGACAATAAGAACGAATACCAGTTTTTCTACGATGGATTAACCGAATTTCACGATTATATTGAAATTGATGATATGCACGAATATGCTGATTTCTCTTTCTTTTATACGCAGGTAACCGGGAAAAGAGAAGTGAATCCAAAGAATTATACACCTTTTACCCTGGAGTATGAAGACAGTGGCAAAATGTTGATTTCAAGTAATTTTGAATTGCAGAATATGGATAGTAGTACGGTTGCCCGTTTGATAAATGCCGGAGTAAGCGATTACTACCACGAAGCCACAAAATTTAACGATTACAGAGAAACCCGAACTCCACTTACCAAGTTTGGCAAACGATTATACGATGATTTTACGGATGAAGAATGGATAAAGTTTTATAACCTGATAGCTTACTGCATACAAATGATGCAAAGGTTTTACAAAATAAATCCTCCTTCAGGCAATCTGGATAAACGACAGTTAAAAAGAGTAATGAGCCATGGTTTAGGAAAAGATGAAGATTTCTTAAACTGGGCAAATAGCTATTTTATAAAATATGATGGTAACGTATTGCCAACCTATTCTGACGAAGGAATTGGATACCTAAATACTTTTATTGTAAAAGACGTTGCCTTTGAAGATTTTAAAACAAAACTTACTACAGCACAGAAAAATACATATAAAATTGCAAAATTCAAAACCCATTTAATGGCCTGGTCCGAATTTTATGGTTTTGAATATAATCCGATAGAATTCTGCAATGGTGATGATCCCGAAAAAACAAGGAGAATAATTAGATCCATTGATAAAAAATCAAAAGAATGCTTTTTTATATCAACTACCAAAAAACCTATTGAAACACCTGATCCGGCAGATGAAGATATGCCATTTTAATAAAACAGATAATCAAAATGAGAGCAAAGGAAATTGATAGATTAGTAAGCCGGATAATGAAAATAAACATTGACCGCATTAGAGCTAAAGGAGGCAAAGGAAGCAACCGCAAGGAAAGCGAAGCCCGCTTTATAGCCATGTACCTTCGCAACAAATACCTGAAACAAAGCCTTAATTCACTTGCAAAGGAATGGGGATATGCAAACCATACGGTTACATTAATTGGGATTAATAACCTTAAAAACCATCTGGAAACCGAAAAGGAACTGGCATACAAAGTAACATTGCTGGGTAAAATGGTAGAACAACGCCTGCAGGAAATAAAACGAAACAAAAAAAGATACAACGATCACCTGATGCTAAAGAACCACAGCATTGAAGTAAAAAACGAAATAGTTTCGATAGACGAAAACAAATACAACAGCTTAAGCAATAGCTGCATGAGAAAATTAAAAA
>CAIZXK010000517.1 GCA_903936865.1 uncultured Bacteroidales bacterium
CAATCAGCGGTTTTTTCCTTTCGGTAATGTGGGGAGTAATCTTTTCGCTGGGATTAAATTCCGTAACCATGCATCACGGAACCTATTCGGGCATACTTTGTACCGCCATACTTGGAGGTGCTGTTGTACCGCTATTGATAGGCGGAATTGCTGATCTGATCGGCTTGAGATTTGCCATGATATTGCTTTTCGTTACACTGGGTTACATTTTAAGTATTGGTATCTGGGCAAAACCATTGGTTACAAATAAAACGATTCAAAAGCAGCAAATATAATATAATAATACATGATTTTATAGTCCCAATTTGAAATATTAATTATAATAAATAAAACTATAATACATAGTTCTTTAATGATATAGTGGATTTATAATTGAATAATTGATTTCAAAAACAAAAAATAAGTGTGATTGCTGTTTCATTTTACTAAATAATAAACAACATGGCAAGAGTTAGCACCTATCTTAATTTTCCCCGTAAAACGGAAGAAGCATTCAATTTTTATAAATCAATTTTTGGAGGTGAATTTGGTAATGATGGCGTAGCACGTTTCAGCGATATTCCGCCTTCAGATGAAATGCCTCCATTGGCCGAAGAAGACAAAGATCTCATCATGCACATAGAGTTACCATTACTTGGCGGTCACGTACTTATGGGTACAGATGCCCCTGAATCGATGGGATTTAAGGTAAACTTCGGAAACAATAGTTACATAAACCTCGAACCCGATACCAAAGCAGAAACCAAACGTCTTTTCGATGGACTTTCCGAAGGTGGAATAGTTACAATGGAATTACAGCAGATGTTTTGGGGTGCCTATTATGGAAGTTGCACCGATAAATTTGGTGTACAATGGATGTTTAACTGTACCGGAAATTAAATTTCGGATTATAAAATTCAACAAATGGAATCAAACAAAAAAATAAGTATAACAGTTCAGACGATTGTAAATATAGCTATTGAAAAGGTATGGCAATTCTGGACAAATCCGGATGATGTCGTTAAATGGAACAATGCTTCCGAAGACTGGCATACTACAAAAGCAACCAACGATTTACGTATTGGTGGCAGGTTCACCTATCGTATGGAAGCCAAAGACGGAAGTATGGGCTTCGACTTTGGAGGTGTTTATAATAATATTATACTCCACAAGCAAATAGACTATATTCTTGATGACGACAGAAAAGTAAGCATTATTTTTACTGCAACTAATAATACAACGGAAATTCAGGAAACATTTGAAGCAGAAAACGAAAATTCAATCGAACTTCAGCGTTTTGGCTGGCAATGTATAATGGACAATTTTAAGAAGTACGCAGAACAAAATCAATAAAATCTATTATATAAAATGACGCATCAGATTATACCCTGTCTTTGGTTTGAAAATCAGGCTGAAGAAGCAGTTAATTTTTATGTTTCTGTTTTCAGAAATTCAAAGATAGAAAATATTAGTCGATATGGTAAAGAAGGTTTTGAAATACATGGTCAACCCGAAGGAAGCGTATTAACTGTAGATTTCGAAATCAATGGGCAACGATTTACCGCATTAAACGGTGGACCGATGTTTAAATTTACCGAGGCCATTTCGTTTCAGGTATTTTGCGATACACAGCAGGAGATAGATCATTACTGGAACAAACTTACCGAAAATGGGGGAGAGGAAAGCTATTGCGGATGGCTCAAAGATAAATATGGCATTTCATGGCAAATTGTTCCTGCTGTACTCACTGATTTAATGAAAGATCCAGAAAAGTCAGGCAGAGTTACCAAAACATTTCTACAAATGAAGAAGTTTGATATTGAAAAAATATTGAATGCATAAAGTCAATTTACCATCCCTTTTTAGTCTTCCTGAAAGTTTTTTAGTGTTTTTCAATTTTTAAAAATAGATTAGTTAAAAAACAATGGCAAAATAATAACTCTATTGTTAAAGTATCTCATTTTAAATTTTTTTATGTAGATTTGCTATCTGAAAACACAATTTAAAAATCAAATTATTTAGCAATGAAAAACAATAGATTTATTTCTGGAATTCTTATCTTAACTCTTCTTTTTCTAAGTTCTGCAATTAACGTTTTTGCACAGGAAACAGAAATCAGTAAAATTTCATCGATATTGGAAGTGCAACAATATGATCGTGCAATTCATATAATGGCAATGCTCTTGATTGGTTTTGGGTTCCTTATGGTATTTATAAAGAAGTACGGTCGTTCGGCTCTTACTGCTACTTTTTTATTAGTAAGTATCTCAATTCCATTGTATTTTTTAATTCATACTTCAGGTCTTTTTGGAGAAGCAAAAAGCGAAATTGAGGAATTGATTTTAGCTGAATTCTCAGCTGCCAGTTTGCTGATTGCCGCAGGAGCTGTTTTGGGACGGCTAAAAATGTTTCAGTATATTATATTGGGATTATTTTTTGTTCCGTTTTATATGCTTAACGAGTGGATTATTATTGAAAATGGTTTTGGGATTATAAAAGATGGATTTGCAGATACAGGAGGATCTATTGTAATTCATGCTTATGGTGCATTATTTGGCTTAGCCGTAGCATTATCGATGACTACAGAAAAGGAACTCGAAGAACCTATTGAAGCAGATGCAACCAGCGATAGATATTCTATCTTGGGAAGTATGGTTTTGTGGGTATTCTGGCCAAGTTTCTGTTCAGCACTTGTTCCTGTTGAAGCCATTCCACATACAGTTGTAAATGTATTCTTAGCTTTATGTGGTTCCACTTTAATAACTTATATTCTTTCATTTACTATCCGTGGGAAGATTAATATAGCGGATATTGCAAATGCAGCACTTGCTGGTGGAGTTGCAATTGGCTCTACATGCGATTTTGCCAGTCATCCAACTGCAATATTAATTGGTATATTGGCTGGTGCAATTTCTACAATTGGTTTTGCAGTAGTACAGAGAAAACAACAGAAACTAATAAAATCTGTAGATACGTGTGGTGTAACCAATCTGCATGGTTTACCTGGTTTAATGGGAGGTTTTGCTGCAATTTTTGTTGTTAGTGGTTTAAATGTTTCCAGTCAGATTTCAGGTATTTTTATTACAATTATTTCCGCACTTATTTTAGGATTTTTTACAGGTAAAGTGATAAAACTTTTTGGGCATCGTAAAGAAGCTTACATTGATGCAGAGGAATTTATGGATGCAGACTAAGCAATTAACCAATTGTTTGATTTAAAGCAAAAGTCATTTAGGAATTAAATGATTTTGTTTCTTACTGTAATTTAATCAATGTTTTACCTGAGAGAAGTTCGATATGACAATCGTCATGTTTTATCGTATATTTTTCATTTACAATAAGTGCTGTATCTTTATAGCATGTAAGTATAAATTCGCAACCATTAGTATTGGTATATTTCATTTCATTATCTGTAAATATTGTAAGTCCTTCTAAATAAGGATCATTATAGAATGTGCTTTCATCAGTCAAAATTGTATCACCATTTAATGCTTTTACAACACAGAATTTATCTATGTCAGCAATAGAATTATCAGATTCTTTTACAGTAACTTGTATCATTCGAAATTCCATGGTGCAAATTTTTTCATTATTACAGGAATAACCAATAATAAGCAAGGATGAAAATATTAATATATAAATTACTGATTTTTTCATAACTATAAATTGTTAGTTCATA
>CAIZXK010000518.1 GCA_903936865.1 uncultured Bacteroidales bacterium
GGAGGAAACACAAGTATTTATGCTTACGACAATACCATATATGTAAATACTACCGAACAGGTTAAAGAAATAAACATCTATAACATGTTGGGACAAGTGATTACATCTGTAGCCGGAAACGGTAAATCGTTAAACACCATAAAAGTGGATAAAGCAACTGCTTACTATGTTGTTAAGGTTACTACCGATAAAGGTGTACGTACTGAAAAAGTATTTGTAAAATAAAAAAGTCTATTCCTAAATCCCTTTCCTTTGGAAAGGGACTTTTAGGATAGTGGTAATTAAATAATAATTTAAAAATAATAAAATTTAGATATATGAAGAATACAATCAAAAAAATTATCGTCATGTTTTTTCTGATGGTTTCACCAATACTAATCAGTAGCGTATTAGCTGACGATCCACCTGCTCCTGGAACTGGTGGTGGCGGTGGTTCACCTGTTGGTGCTCCGGGTGCTGGCCCTGTTGGTGGTGGTGCTCCAATCGATGGTGGCTTAAGCATTTTGTTTGCTATGGGTGCATTTTATGGTGCAAACAAAGTTTATAAAATGAAAAAATAAGGTTAGAAAAATGAAAATAAAAAGGGTCAGAAATTTCTGACCCTTTTTTATTGAAAAATAAGTTTTTATTTATTTGGTATATTTTTCAAAATATCTAGTGTAAGATCCCAAAACATTTTAACTGTATCAATCTTCATCCTTTCATCAGGTGAATGAGCCCCTTTTATGGTTGGTCCGTAAGAAATCATATCCATATCAGGATATTTTTCTCCTATTAAACCACATTCCAATCCAGCGTGTATAGCTAATACTTTAGGTTCTTTATTGAAAAGTTTACTATAAGAGTTTTTTGCAACTTCTAAAATTGCTGAATCCGGATTTGGAGTCCATCCCGGATATCCATCTCCCTGAGTTACTTTTGCTCCTATTAAATGGAAAACACTGGCTACCATATTACAAACATCCTCTTTTGCAGATTCTACTGAACTTCGTTGACTTGTTGTTATGATAATTTTATTATCTTTCATTTTTACTGAAGCCAGATTAGTTGAAGTTTCAACAAAATTAGCAATTTCTCTAGACATACTGATAACACCGTGAGGACAAGCATAAAGTGAATTTAAAAGTTTTATTTGAATGTCTTTACTGATAACATTTTCGGGAAGTTTTGTTTCTTCAATACTGAATAAAAGATCTGCTTCTGTCGTTCTGTATTCAAATCGGATGGTTTCATTATGTTTTTTTGCATCAGTAATTAATTCAATTGCTTTGTCTTTTTCAACGGTTATAATGGCATAAGCTTCTCTAGGAATCGCATTTCTTAAATTACCTCCTTTAATTTCAGCTATTCTGATATCATATTTTGTAGTTGCGTCCCAAAGAAATCTGTTTAGGAGCTTATTTGCATTTCCTAACCCTTTGTTGATGTCATCACCCGAATGACCACCCGTGAGTCCTGAAATATTAACTTTATATGCTAAAGAATGGTTGTTTAAAATTTCTGTTGTATAATCCAATTCTGCAACTGTATCCTTGCCTCCTGCACATCCAATAAAGATTTCTCCTTCATCCTCTGAATCTAGATTTAAGAGGATTTTACCTTTCAATAAATCGGTGCTTAAAGCAAAAGCTCCGGTAAGTCCGGTTTCTTCATCCATTGTAAACAAACATTCAATAGGCCCATGTTCAATATCATTTGAAGCCAATATAGCCATTGAAGCTGCTATTCCAATACCATCATCACCACCTAAAGTTGTTCCGTTTGCTTTTACCCATTCCCCTTCTATACGTGCTTCAATTGGATCTTTTTCAAAATCATGTATTTTCTCGCTGTTTTTTTCACAAACCATATCTAAATGACTCTGCAAAACAACTGTTTGCAGGTTTTCAAATCCTTTTGTTGCAGGTTTTGCAATATATACATTCCCGATTTCATCTTGTTTTGCTTCCAGATTTTGCTCTTTTGCAAAATTCATTAGGTAAGATGCAATTTTTTCTTCTTTTTTAGAAGGTCTAGGAATTTGAAGTATTTCATTGAAATAGAACCATATTTTCTTTGGTTCAAGATTTAAAAGTTGATTATTCATTATATTATTGTTATTTATTATTATAAACCTACAGCAAAACCAACTCTAATAACTGGATTACTATAAGGTGAATTAACTGTTTCGTTTAAATTATATAAAAGCATCAGTGTTAGAAATGAATTTAATCCAATTTCCTGTTTAATTCCACCTCCCACAAAAACACTTGTAATTCCAATATTTTCATTTTCTTTTATAATACCATTATTATATATATAATAGTTATCCTGATTAAAATTTAAATATTCAATTTCAGCATGAGCAAAAATATTTTCTGTAATATGGTATCTTCCAAAAATTCCACCACCTAAAATATTCGCTTCAAAATCGAAAGTTGAATTACCATATTGAAAATAATCTTTTACTTTATAGTATTTATAGGTTAAACTAATACCCAGATCGACATCTTCTGTTAATCTATAACCAATCAATGGTGAAACATCAATTAGTGTCATACTACCAAATTGCAATCCCAAATTTCCACCAAAAAATAAACGACTTCCAAAACTTCTTTGTGAAAATGTATTATTTGAAAATAGATTGATTAAAATAATTACAATAATTATAGTTGATAATTTGATTTTTGAATTCATATAAATATTTAA
>CAIZXK010000519.1 GCA_903936865.1 uncultured Bacteroidales bacterium
ATCTTTTTCAATTTTGGAACTACTGGTGCAACGGCTGGTGAAAAAACATATTATTGGGATGATATGGAATTTGCAACTGCTCCACCACCACCAGGCTTGAATTTGCCAGTAAATTTCGAAGATACTATTGCAAGCATTTATGGATTGACTGATTTTGGAGGTAATGTATCTGAAATAGTTGTAGATCCAACAAATGCTGTAAATCATGCTGTTAAAACCATTAAAACTGCCGGTGCTGAACTTTGGGCAGGAACCACAGTAGGCGGAACCGTTGGATTTGCAAATCCAATTCCTTTTGCAGTAGGATCAACCAGTATGAGTGTAAGAGTATGGTCGCCAACTGCAGGAACTCCAATCCGACTTAAAGTAGAAAAACATAACGATCCCACAATCAGTGTTGAAACTGAAGCTTTAACAACAGTAGCTTCAGCATGGCAGACGTTAGCTTTCAATTTCAGTAATCAGGCTGCAGGAACAGCAGCTTTAAATCTTGCTAATTCTTACAACAAAGCATCTATTTTCTTTAATTTTGGAACTACAGGTGCTTCAGCTGGAGAACAGACATATTACTGGGATGATATGGAATTTGGAAACACCATTAATGTAAATGAAATTGATCCAGGCATTAATGTTTCTGTATTTCCAAATCCTGCAGAAAATACACTTTATATCAATTCAAAGACAACTTTAAGTAAAGTTACAGTTTTCAATGTTGTAGGTAAACAAATTAAGGAATTTGTAAATGAATTGAACAGTATCAATGTAAGTGAACTAACTACAGGTGTTTATATTATTAAGTTAACTGATATAAATGGAAAAACTGTTATCTCAAAATTTATTAAAAAGTAACTACTTTAATTCCATTTAAAAGGAAAAAAGCCCCATTCATCCCTTCACCAACTGCATGAAGGGATGAATGGTTTTAAGGCTGAAAAACCGGACTTATCAGTTAATCGTTTATGCATAAATCTATGTTTTTACAACCATATTTGTATGAAAAGTAAATCAATATATTTAGGAAACACATTGATAAATCACCAACGTGCTGAGGTTGAAGGTCAATTTGTGGAAATTGAAAACGAGAAATTTTACAAAATCTGCAACTACAACCAGATGCCTGATTTTTTTATGACCATTGTGAGCGATTCTGATCATTGGATGTATATCTCTAGTAATGGTTCACTTTCAGCAGGTAGAAAAGACCGGAACAATGCTTTATTTCCTTATTATACTGTTGATAAAATTCATGATTACAGGGGTATTACCGGAAGTAAAACCTATTTTCTGATAACTAAAAATAAAAAAATATATTTATGGGAGCCATTTTCTGAAGAATCAGAAAAAACATACAAGATTCAAAGAAATCTGTACAAAAGTATTTATGGTAATAAAATCATTTTTGAAGAAAAAAACATTGAGCTAGGTATTGGTTTTCAATACGGTTGGTATAATAGTGAAAAATATGGTTTTATAAAGAAATCATTTATTCGCAATTATAATACCGAATCTGTCAATGTTGAATTACTTGATGGAATAAAAAACATTCTTCCCAATGATGTTGGTTTCGATTTTCAAAATACCTTCAGTAATTTACTTGATGCTTATAAAAAGAATGAATTAATCGAAGAGACTAAACTGGGCTTATTTATGCTTAGTTCAATTCCTGTTGATAAAGCTGAACCAAGCGAATCGCTCAAAACATCATCTGTATGGTCGTATGGCTTGAATATTGACACGAAAGTACTTATCTCAAATAATCAGATTGAAAATTTTATTAGAGGAGAATCGATTGAAACAGAAACTGATATCAGAGCAACCCGTGGAGCTTATTTTGTAAATACAAAATTTGATCTGATAAGAGATGCTGATAAAGAATGGATGATTGTGGCTGAAATTAATCAGGATAGCGTAGATATAGCTAACCTGAATCATGACATAAAAACGTTGAATAATATAAAACAACTTGTTGAAGACGATATAAAAAAAGGAACATCTAATCTCAAAAAAATTGTTTCCAGTGCTGATGGAATGCAGATAAGCAATGATGAGTTAAGCTCTGCCCGCCATTTTTCAAACACATTGTTCAATGTTATGAGAGGTGGAATTTTTACTAATAATTACACGCTTGATAAAACTGACTTTATATTATTTGTTCAACAAATAAATAAGGAAACATTTGCCAAACAAAGAGAATGGCTCAATCATCTTCCGGAAAAGATTAATTATATAGAATTGAACAAGCTTGCCGAAAAAACTTCTGATTTTGAACTTATTAGAATTTGCAATGAATATCTTCCGCTTACATTCAGTCGCAGGCATGGCGATCCTAGTCGCCCATGGAACCAGTTTTCGATTGAAACCAAAAACACAGATGGCTCCGTAAAATTGAATTATCAGGGTAACTGGCGAGACATTTTTCAAAACTGGGAAGCACTTAGCTTTTCTTATCCCGAGTTTATCGAAGCAATGATAAGCAAGTTTCTAAATGCCACAACTGCTGATGGCTACAATCCTTATCGCATAATGCGCGAAGGCATCGACTGGGAAAGCCCCGATCCGCACGATCCATGGGCTTATATTGGTTACTGGGGTGACCATCAAATTATTTACCTGCAAAAATTTCTCGAATTATCCAATGAATTTCATCCTGGTACTCTGGATTCTTTGCTGAAAAAAGAAATATTTGTTTATGCAAATATACCTTACCGAATAAAATCCTATAACGAAATTGTAAATAACCCAAAAGATACCATAATTTTTGATTTTGAATTAAATAATAAAATCAAGAACCTGACCAAAAAAACCGGTGCAGATGGAGTTTTGTTGAGAGGGTGTGATAATGAAATTTACAAGGTTAATCTTACTGAAAAAATTCTGGTTACCTTATTGGCAAAGATCAGTAATTTTGTACCTGAAGCCGGCATTTGGCTTAACACTCAACGTCCCGAATGGAACGATGCCAATAATGCGCTTGTAGGAAATGGGGCTTCCATGGTTACACTTTATTATTTAAGACGATTCCTGAAATTCTGGTCAGAAAGATTCGGAGAATCAACAATTTCGAGAATAAACATTTCAGAAGAAGTAAAAACCTTATTCGACAGTATTTTATCAGTTTTTACTGAAAATACTGCTCTAATTGAAACCGGATTTACAAATTCTGAAAGACGTCGTTTTACTGATTGCCTTGGAAAAGCTGGAAGCGAATACAGAAACTCAATCTACAAACATTCTTTTTCAGGTAAAAAAGAGATTGTTTCTATTGAAACCTTGTCTGACTTTATTCAGCTTGCTTTAGATTATATAGATCAGAGTATTAGAGCAAACAAACGAAAGGATGGTCTTTATCATGCTTACAACCTGATTTCATTCAGCGATAAAAGTATATCAATCCGGAATTTATACGAAATGTTAGAAGGACAGGTGGCTGTATTAAGTTCGGGATATTTGTCGATACAAGAATGCCTGAATGTGCTTGATTCGTTGAAAAATAGTAGCTTATTCCGAAAGGATCAGTACAGTTATCTTCTTTATCCAAACAGGCAATTGCCTCTTTTTATCCTGAAAAATAATATCCCTGATATCAAAATTAAGAAATCAAGATTGTTAAGCAAATTGATAGCAGACAATAATGTATCAATTTTAAGTGCTGATAAACTTGGTAACTTCCATTTTAATGGAACATTCCATAATTCGGCTGTTCTGGAAAAAGCATTGTATAAGCTGAATAACGAGTTATATGCTTCGTTACTTGCCGATGAAAAAGAAATGATTCTGGCTATTTATGAAGAGCTTTTCGACCATCAATCATTTACCGGACGTTCGGGTACATTCTATGGCTACGAAGGATTAGGAAGTATTTACTGGCACATGGTTTCCAAATTATTGCTTGCTGTTCAGGAATGCTATTTTAAAGGAATTTATGAAGGTAACGAACTTCATATTATTGATAAAATAAAAGATCACTATTTTGAAATTAAAGCAGGAATCGGCTTAAAAAAATCACCTCAGCTGTATGGAGCATTTCCAACTGATGCCTATTCGCATACACCTGAAAATGCTGGTGCTCAGCAACCAGGTATGACCGGACAGGTTAAAGAAGACTACATTTCACGAATGAGAGAAATAGGGATTCATATACTAAATGGAGAAATTTTATTCCAATCCAGTTTACTTAATCCGGCTGAGCTTTTGAATAAGGAAAGTACATTCGATTACATAGATTTGAAAGGAGAACCACAATTAATAGTTCTCAGGAAAGGTCAATTAGGATTCACCTTTTGTCAGGTGCCTGTTATATACAATGAATCTGGAGAAGATAAAATTACAATTAAATTTGCCGATGGAAATCAGATTCTTTTGAAAAATCATAGCATTGGGAAAAAAATAAGTTCAAAAATATTTCAGCGCACTGGAGAAATAACATTGATTGAAGTTTCATTTAACAATTTAGTCAACTAACTAATTCAATACATATAAATCAGAAAAAATAATAACAGATGAATTTATTTGATACTTATGGATTTGCAAGAGGGAGGGCAATCTGCTATTCAGGATACAGGGAAGGACAAAGTCCAGAATCCGGAATATATCCAACTTATAATCAAATAAAGGAAGACTTACTGATACTTCAAAATCATTGGTCTTATATTCGTCTGTATGATTGCAGTTTACATGCCGAAACAGTTTTAAAGATAATCGATAAGGAAAAACTCAATTTTAAAGTTATGTTAGGAGCTTTTATTGATGCTGAGTTAAATAATTTTGGTTGTCCATGGGGTAAAATATACAGTGAAGAAGAACTGAAAAGAAACAAGAAAAACAACATAATCCAACTAAGGAAATTGATTAAACTTGCCAATAAGTATCCAGGTATTGTTTTTTCGCTTTCAGCTGGGAATGAAGCTACTGTTGATTGGACCGATCATTATGTACCAGTTGAAAAAGTGATTAGCTATGTGAGGATGTTAAAAAATGAAACAAAACAGCCTGTTACTTTCTGTGAAAACTATGTTCCCTGGTTCGACAAGCTTAAATATCTGGCAGAAGAAGTCGATTTCATTTCGATTCATTCATATCCGGTATGGGAATATAAACACATTCAAGAGGCTATGGAATATACCAAACAGAATTTTCAAGGTATAGCTGACAGGTATCCTGATAAGCCTGTTATAATTACCGAGGCAGGTTGGGCAACCAATTCAAACGGACGGGGGATAAATCCTGAAAGTACGAGTCAGGAATTTCAGGCAATTTATTATAATGATTTGCTTAAATGGAGTGAAAAAGAAAGTATTATGACCTTTGTATTTGAAGCTTTCGATGAACCTTGGAAAGGTTCGCCCGAAGTTCTTGAACCTGAAAAACACTGGGGTTTATTTACCGTTGATCGAAAGCCAAAAAAAGTTTTACAATCAGTCAATGACCTATAAAGTACTTTCAAATAAAAAAAATCACATCAGATTATTTATCAAAAAAAATACAAACAAATACATAAAAAATTTAAAGAATGGAACATTACAATACAAAACCAAAAGATGTGGTGCCATTAGGTCAGAAGTTAGCCTTTGGTGCGGGAAGTTTAGCAAATCAATTATTCCCGGCTGCTGTTGGAGCCTATATGGGAATTGTTGTAATTATTTTTGGGATGGATCCTTATTTAGCGGGAATTTTATCTGCTATACCCCGATTTCTGGATGCAATCATAGATCCTATAATGGGTTATATTTCAGACAATACACGTTCCAGGTGGGGACGAAGGAAACCATATATATTCATAGGTTCAATTGTTAGCAGTATATTATTTGTATTTATGTGGCAGCTATTTATAGAAAATTCTCAAACTTTCAATTTTTATTATATACTTATAATTTCAATATTTTTTTATATTGGATTAACTATTTTTGCAGCACCACTTATAGGACTTGGATATGAGATGACAGCCGATTACAACGAACGTACCCGATTAATGGCTGTATCACAATTCTTAGGTCAGTTTGCCTGGATGATAGCGCCTTGGTTTTTATATATAATTTATAATTTTTATGGTAAAGATCCTCATTCGGCTGCGGCTGGTTCCCGGTATCTTTCTTTATATATTGGCGTTCTATGTTTAATTCTTGGAGTTTTACCTGCTTTATTCTGCAAAGAAATTGACCAAACTAATATTACAGGTCAATCAAAATTGTCATTCAAAGAACTAGCCTCAAATTTGAAAAGTTTTTTTAAAGGCTTTAAAGAAACCATAAACAACAGACCTTTTTTGCGTCTCTGTGGTGCTACTTTTTTAGTGTTTAATGGTTTTCAGTTGGTTGCATCTTTCAGTGTTTTTATAATAATGTATTATGTATTTCCTGGTCAGCAAGTACAAGATGTTTCAACACTTTGGATTGGATTGTTTGGTACAGTGAGTTCATTTGCTACTGCATTTTTAATAATTCCAATTATAACATTTATGTCCGGCAAATTTGGTAAAAGAAATGCTTTTATTATTTCAATTCTAATTTCAACAGTAGGTTATATTTTCAAATGGTGGGCATTTCAATATGCTATAGAAACCCATTGGTTAATGTTTGTTCCACTTCCTTTAATTTCATTTGGAATTGGTGGGTTATTCACATTAATGATGTCGATGACAGCAGATGCATGCGATTATGATGAATTGAAAAATGGAATGCCTCGTAAAGAAGCTACTTTTGGAGCAATTTACTGGTGGATGGTAAAACTAGGAACCTCTCTGGCTGTTTTAGCTGGTGGGTTTATACTAAGTGAAGTAGGTTTTGACCCTGCTCTTCCATTACAAACGATGGATACGCTAACCAAACTACGTTTAGCAGATATAATTATTCCTGTAATAACCGGCTTATTAGCAATTTTAATTATGTGGAATTATAATATAACCGAAAAAAGATCACTTGAAATAAGAAAAATACTTGTTGAACGCAGAGGTGAGTTATAATTAATAAGAGCTATCTATTTAATAAACAATTTTAAATTAAATGATATGTCAATAAGAGAAGGAAAAATAATGGCTTTGGCTGGTGGAGTAGATTTTGCCAATAAGTCCAAAGAAGAATTAAAGGATATTTTCAAAAAAGTCCTGAATAACGGAATGCATGGACTCTGCTTTAGCCCATACAAAGAAGGGCAAAAACCCGGAGATATACTTTCTGAGAATCAGATAAGAAGAAGAATGGAAATTATAAAACCTTATACAAAATGGGTTCGTTCTTTTTCCTGTATAGAAGGAAATGAGCTAATTCCTATGATTGCCAAAGAATTTGGCATTAAAACCTTGGTTGGTGCATGGTTAGGCAAAGACCCCGAAAAAAACGAACAGGAAATAGCTGCCCTGATAAAACTGGCAAATGATGGTTATGTTGATATTGCTGCAGTTGGAAATGAAGTATTGTATCGTAACGAATTGTCTGAAGATGAACTATTAGTTTTTATCAAAAGAGTAAAAAAAGAAATTAAACATATACCCGTAGGATATGTTGATGCTTATTATGAATTCAGTAATCGTCCTAAAATAACGGAAGCATGTGATGTTATTTTGGCAAACTGTTATCCTTTTTGGGAATGTTGCCATTTAGATTATTCGTTAATGTATATGAAACAAATGTTTTATCAGGCTCTTCATGCAGGAGGAGGTCTTAAACAGGTTATTATAACTGAAACCGGATGGCCAAGTGAAGGTGAAGATTATAAAGGTGCATTGCCTTCATTTGAAAATGCAATGAAATATTTTATTAATACTCAATTATGGTCAAAAGAAGAAGATATCGAAATTTTTCATTTTACTTCATTTGACGAATCATGGAAAGTAGGTTCCGAAGGTGATGTAGGAGCTTGCTGGGGAATATGGGACAAAAATGAAAATTTCAAATACTTATAATAAAAGCAAAAATAAGAAATGACTCAAATTACATAACAGTTTATTTTTAAATTAAATAATGATAATATGAAAAAAAGTTTACTAACAATTATTCTTCTCATTTTTATAACAGCTTCTGTATCTGCACAGGCAGAAAAAATAACGGTTGTTAATAACAATGAAGGATTTACGCTATTAGTCAACGGTAAAAAAGTTATGATTAATGGAATGAATTGGGATTATTTTCCAATTGGAACTAACTATAATTATAGTTTGTGGAAGCAATCGGATGATTTTATTAAATCAGCCCTTGATGCAGAAATGACTTTGTTGAAAAATATGGGGGTAAATGCTATTCGTGTTTATGTTGGTATTCAACCAAAATGGATTAAATACATCTATGAGAAATATGGCATTTATACCATGATAAACCATTCATTTGGCAGATATGGCTTAAATTTAAATGGAAATTGGGTTGCGAATACTGAATATGACAATCCACTTGTTCGTGATTTACTTCTAAAAGAAATAACTGAAATTGTTCAGGAGTATAAAAATACACCAGGTTTACTCCTGTATCTATTAGGTAATGAGAATAATTACGGACTTTTCTGGCGTGGTGCCGAAACGGAAGATATTCCTGTAGATCAAAGAAAATCAACTGCTGGAGCCAAAGCGCTGTATAAACTATTTAACGAAGCGGCTTTAACGATGAAAACAATCGACAATTCTCATCCAATAGCAATATGTAACGGCGATTTACTATTCCTTGATATAATTGCCGCAGAATGTAAAAATATTGATATTCTAGGTGTTAATATGTATCGAGGGGTTTCGTTTGGCGATGCATTTCAAAAAACAAAAGAAGTATTAAATAAACCAATTATGTTCACGGAGTTTGGTTCAGATGCTTATAATACTGTTAGCAATAAGGAAGATCAGCAATCTCAGGCATACTATTTACAAAATAATTGGAAAGAAATCTATCAAAATGCTGCTGGTGTGGGTAAAACAGGAAATTGTATTGGTGGATTTACGTTTATGTTCAGTGATGGTTGGTGGAAATACAAGCAAACTGAAGATCTTGATGTTCATAATACGCATGCTTCCTGGACAAACGGTGGTTATCTTAACGATTATGTTGCAGGTGAAAATAATATGAATGAAGAGTGGTATGGTATTTGCGCAAAAGGTGAAACAGACGAAAGAGGGCATTATCAATTATATCCACGTGCTGCTTATTATGTTTTACAACAAGTTCATAATTTAAATCCGTATGCCGGTAATTTAACAGCCGATTCAATAAACAGGTATTTTTCAAATATCCAGTTAATTAATGAAGTATTAAAAGCCAGAGCAGATAAAGCTGTTTTGGATATTGAATCAACAGGCAAATTAAGAATCAGTGGATTAAGAGCCGAATTAACTACAATAAGTACCGGTGGAAATATGATTTCCACTCCCGATGAAAAAGATCCAAATGCTTTAACACCAACTTATCCGTCGTATCTAGGTTTTGGCCACATGGAATCCTATTATGTGGGTGTTGAAGCGAAACCAACTGAAAATCTAAAAGCAAATATATCATTCAATATTCTTGGAAATGTAGCTGAAAATCCAATTGATGAAATCTTTTATGAAAATAGAGGTCGTACACAAACGGTACAATCAACTCAAGGGAATCTGGCTTTAAGTTCACTTAATCGTGTTCAGGTATATAGAGCCGATTTTGCATGGGACGACAAATGGTTCAATTACAAAGGATTTTATCGTACAGGCCATTATCACTGGGGTTACGAAGGAGACTTTTTCGGATTATATCCCGAAGCCAATTATGGACCCAATATTGATCTTTATAATGGTGGAGCTCCTTTTGGTTTTGAATTTGAAGGCAAAAAATCATTAGATGGTTTTAAAGTTGCATTTGGACCTGAACTATGGTGGGGTGCTAACCCGGCTTTATTATTAAAATATAGCCGAAAAATCGGACTATTTAATATAACAGGAATTTACCATGAAGACATCGCCAAAAACAATTCAGCGGTAAGCTCTTATGCAATTCCCATTCCTCAAACCCGCAAAGCTACAATAAGTATTAAAACAAATTTAGGAAAACTTGGTGTCGATTTGGGTGGTATTTGGTCAGGTCAGCCACGAAATGGTGAAATTTATCAAATTATTGATGGTATCGAAGGAAATTACAAAGTTTATCAAAGCAAAATTACATCAATTGACAATTTTGGAGGAAAAGTAAAATTAACTTATTCCATTGGAGCTATCAACTGGTATTCTCAAGGTGCTCTAATGGGTCTGGTAGCCAACGGTGGTGCCGATTATACTAAAACATATACCGGATGGCGGTTGAAAGATTGTGGAAGTGGAAATCAATATAATATATTATCAGGTTTCACATTTACAAGCGGTAATTTTCAAATAGCTCCGAATTTCTTATGGCAGAAACCTATTGTAGGACCCGTGCCAAATGAAGTTCCCGCTCCCGGGAGACCAAGAAATATACTTCAGGATCCATTTGCTGTAAGGTCAAACAGAGAAACAACTGCAGGCGAACTATTAATTGTGTTTGATCCTACACCCGCCACCTGGATGTGGGCATGGGACAATGATGAAATGGAAGATGCTTCCTTTGCAATGAGTGCAGATTTTGTTTATCGTCATCAACCAACAACTCAGGATGCTGCAATAGGTATAATGGCAAATGGACGTTCAATTTTTGCATTCCCCGGAGCTCCTCCTGCACAGGATTTGTGGGAAGTAAGTTCACGCATCGTGTCAAAATTAACTCCTGAATTTGGATTAATTGTTAATGCCTATGGTGGTAATGCACAATCAAATGGAAGTAACGAAAGATTAATTGAACGTTTTGGTACTGATATTCGATTGATTTACAAAAAAATTAAACTTATTTCAATGGTCAAAGTAAATGATTGGGGTCCTTATGATTATCACCGCGATTTTAATTTAACCTATCCGCTTCAGCTATCAGCTGATTTATCTTACTCTGTTGTAATGCGCAAATGGTTTGCTCAACCCGAAACACGAATCGGAATAAGTTGTATCTGGCGATCACTTGACCAGTATTCTCCAAGATATAGTCCAACATTGAAGCTTGAAAGTAATGGTGAATGGGTGCCTGATCCCACTGCAATAGGTTTTGGAAATGGTAATGAATGGGAAATCAGAACTTATATTCATTTTAATATTGGTAAATAATCATTAAAACTTGCAAAAATGAAAATTAAAAAATTTTTCTATACAATATCAGCTTTGATTGCAGTTTTTATATTGGCAATCAGCTGCGAAAAAAAAGTGGACGATTTAGAATTAGCCACTTATCCAACAAATCCTGAGATATTCATTGATGGCTTTAGTACCGGATTGTATTATGCTGCCTTTGGAACATCAAAAGTAACAGCTTTTAGTGTTGACAAAGAAGTTAAATATAGCGGTACTTCTTCTATGAGATTCGATGTTCCCGATGACGGAGATCCATTAGGTTCTTACGCAGGTGGAGTTTTTGGAACAAATCCGGGCCGTGATCTTACAGGATACAATGTGCTGACTTTTTGGGCAAAAGCTTCACAACCTACTGTTATTGGTCAGGTTGGTTTTGGTAATGATATGGGGGAATCAAAATATCAGGTTTCTATCTCAAATTTAGCTGTAAATGTCAGCTGGAAAAAATTCTATATTCTTATCCCCGATCCTTCTTTACTTAAAAAAGAAAGAGGATTGTTATATTACTCTGCAACACCACAAAATGGAAGAGGATTTACTTTCTGGTTAGATGATGTTAAATTCGAGAAATTAGGAACTATTGCCCATGAAGTATATAAAATTGTATCTGGTAAAGATTCTGTATTTTCCGGCCCTGTTGGAGAATATTCAATAAGCGATGTTTCTGCTTCATACAATCTTCCCTCAGGTATCGATCAAACGGTGAATGTATCTAAATCTTACTTCACTTTTATTTCATCAGATACATCAAAAGCAGTAATAAATAATAATGGTAGTATTACGGTTAAAAACAGTGGTGGTGTTATTACAGCAAAAGTTGGACATATTAATGCATTAGGATCTTTGACAATGAATGTTACCGGACCTAACATTGCTGCCCCAATTCCTACGGTGGCTGCTGCCAATGTAATATCGGTATATAGTAATTCTTATACTAACATTAAAGTTGATTCTTACGACCCTTATTGGGCTCCCTGGATGACAACAAATTATTCGACTTTTAAAATAAATGGAAATGATGTAATCCGTTATACCAATTTCAATGATATAAATAACTCTAAAAAAGTATATGTAGCGATTACTTTCGAATCAATTCCCATTAATATCAGCACAATGACTCATTTCCACATGGATGTTTGGGTACCTTCTACCTCGCCAAACTTAAATAATAAATTTACCATTAAGCTAATTGATTTTGGAGCAGGCGGTACTTATGGTGGTGGTGATGATGTTACCGGCACCTATAACAATCCTGCTTCCCTGGCAACTAATCAATGGGTTGGTATCGAAATTCCTATGTCAGGGTTTACGGGATTAACTACCAAAGCTCATTTGGCTCAAATGATTCTTGATAATTTTCCAACTGATATTTATGTAGATAATATTTACTTCCATAATTAATTTAAAATAAAAGGTATGAAAACAAATAGCATAAAAATAGTATCTGTGGCCATGTATTCATTATTACTTGTTGCATTTCTCGGATGTAAGAAAGATAATGAACAGAAACTTGAACAACGGAACTGGCAATTGGTTTGGAGTGATGAATTCAATGGTACTTCGGGAACATCACCTGATACTTCGAATTGGAAATTTGACATTGGTGTTGGGCCAAACTTCGACGGTTGGGGTAATTCTGAATTGGAATACTATACAAACCGAACTACCAATGCTTCTATAGATAGTAACGGAAACTTAGCAATCACTGCCAGAAAAGAATCCTTTGGCGGTTCATCTTTTACCTCATCCCGTTTAATTACAAAAGCTTCATTTAGTCAAACTTACGGACGTTTTGAAGCTCGTATTAAAGCACCATGGGGTCCTGGTATCTGGCCGGCATTCTGGCTGCTTGGTTCTGATGTAGATTCAGTAAAATGGCCTCAATGTGGCGAAATTGATATCATGGAACTCAGAGGTCAAAATCCAAACATGATAAATGGTACAGTTCATGGCCCGGGATATTCAGGTGGAAATAGTATAACTAAGATTTTTGCATTAGATAATGACAGATTTGATGTTAACTTTCATGTGTTTGCGGTTGAATGGGGAAAAGATTACATTGATTTCTTTGTTGATAAAACATTATATCATAGGATTACACCTGATAATATAACCGGTAAATGGGTTTTCGATCATCCTTTCTTCATTATTATGAATGTAGCTGTTGGTGGAAATTATGTAGGCTTCCCTTCAAACCTGACTCCTTTTCCTCAAACTATGCTTGTTGATTATGTGAGAGTTTATAAAGAAGTTAATTAATAAACATTTCTTTTAGTAATACATAAAATACTAGTGGAAAGTTGTGCATTGAAAAGATTATCTGAATGTTAATAAAAAACATTGTTTTTATAATCATTCATGCACAACTTTTTTAATTAATAAAGACTTATTCATTTATAGTAAATGACTTCAAACAAAATATCAATAAAAGAAAAAATTGGGTATAGTTTGGGAGATACCGCTTCTCACTTTGTTTGGGATATGGTTGGTTTTTGGCTCTTGTTTTTTTATACTGATGTGTACGGGATTTCTGCTGCTGCAGCAGGAACTATTATGTTGGTTGCCCGTTTCTGGGATATGGCCATTGATCCTGTTATAGGCATAATTTCAGATAGAACCAATACAAGATGGGGAAAATTCAGACCCTATATTTTGTTCGGGGCTATTCCTTATGCTGTTCTGGCTGTTCTCACTTTTACAACACCTGAATTTGGTGTGACAGGAAAAATTCTGTATGCTGGTGCAACTTACATTCTTCTAATGACGGCTTATGCATTTATTAACCTTCCTTATTCTGCTTTGGGTGCGGTTATGACTGATGATACTTATGAAAGAGCAGGTTTAAATACTTATCGTTTCATAGCAGGCTTCACCGGGCAATTTATTGTGACTGGTTTGGCACTTACTTTGGCCGAATTTTTTGGTGGAGGCAATAAAGCGCAAGGATTCCAATACACCATATTTTTATTTGCAGGCTTAAGCTTACTTTTCTTTTTTATCACCTTCAAAACATGTAAAGAGCGGGTTCAACCATCCAAAAATCAGGTAAATTCACTTAAAGAAGATGTTCGGAATCTGTTCAGAAATAAAGCCTGGATTATACTGGCTCTTGTCGGAATTATTTCTTTTATTATGTTTGCTATGCAAAATGCAGCAATTGCTTATTACTTTAAATATTTTCTGGGTCGCGAAAACAATGTGCAGCTTTTCAATGTAGTTGGCACTCTTGCATTGATAGTTGCTTTACCGCTGTCAAAACCCTTAGCCAAACGCTTTGGAAATAAAAATGTATTTATCGGAAGTTCTTTAATCTCCGGTTTGTTTTTTATACTGATTTACATAGCCGGAATAAATGATCTGATAACTATTTACGTATTTAATATTATTGCCAAAATGGCTTATGCTCCGGCTGTTCCTTTACTTTGGACAATGATTGCCGATTCTGCTGATTATGGTGAATGGAAAACAGGCCGACGTGCTACTGGATTATATTTCTCAGCTGCTGTTTTCGCACAAAAAGCAGGATGGGGAATTGGGGCAGCTATTGCAGGCTGGATATTAGCCATTTCCAGTTTTACACCTAATGCTGTTCAAAACGCAACAGCCATTACTGGTATTAAATTACTGGTTTCAGTTATCCCGGGCATCTTATACATGTCATGTGCTATTTTTATGCTTTTTTATAATATAGATACTAAAACCACTACATTAATGAAAAAAGAATTGGATGCCCGAAGAGAGCAATTATCATAAATATTATAAAACAAAATAAAAATGCTTTAACTATGTAATTGAAAATAAATAAAAAACATGACTATGAAAAGATTTATATTTTATTTAACTGGTTCTCTTATACTAATTCTAATGAGTTGCAATACCAAACAAAATAAACTTACGGTCGAAGTATTTGAAACTTCTGCAAAAGGCAATAAACTCAAACTTCTTACTGAATTTTCTTCGGGAAGTGAAACTACAAGCATTAAATTGTTTCCTGATACTAAATTTCAAACCATTACAGGATTTGGCGGTGCATTTACCGAAGCTTCTGCTTATTTGTTAAATAAATTAAGTAAGAAAAACCGTCATACAATTCTAGAAGCATATTTCGGAGAAGGAGGTTCCCGATATTCTTTAACCCGTACACATATCAATTCGTGTGATTTTTCATTGGGACATTATTCTTATGCTCCCATAAAAGGAGACAAAGATTTAGAACATTTTTCAATTGACGAGGATCGGGATGACTTAATCCCAATGATAAAGGATGCAATGACACATTCCAAAAATGGATTTAAAATCATTGCTTCGCCATGGACTGCACCACCCTGGATGAAAGACAATAACGACTGGCGTGGTGGCAAATTACTGCCCGAATATTACAACAGTTGGGCTTTATATTTCTCAAAATATATTAATGAATATAAAAAAGAAGGAATTGAAATTTGGGGAATAACTGTAGAAAATGAGCCACTTGGCTGTGGCAACAATTGGGAAAGTATGATTTATACTCCCCAGGAAATGCTTGATTTCGTTATAAATCACCTCAGTCCCAAACTGAAAGCTGATGGACACAATATAAAAGTACTTGCTTATGATCAAAACAGAGGAGAAGCACTCGAAGAATGGGCAAAAGTGATTTATAAAGATGATTCTTCATCAAAATATTTCGATGGGTTTGCTGTTCACTGGTATGCAAGTACTTTCGATTGGTTTCCCAACTCTCTGAATTTTACACACAACATGGCTCCCGGTAAGTATCTTATTCAAACGGAAGCTTGTATTGATTCGGAAGTTCCGCATTGGCAGGACGACAACTGGTATTGGAAAGAAGAAGCAACCGATTGGGGATGGGATTGGGCTTCGGCAGATGAAAAGAAGCTGCATCCGAAATATGTTCCTGTATATCGATATGCCCGTGATATAATAGGCTGTTTAAATAGTTGGGTTGATGGTTGGGTTGACTGGAACATGGTTTTAGATAAACAAGGAGGCCCTAATTGGTTCAAAAACTGGTGTATTGCACCAGTAATTGTAGATCCGGTGAAAGATGAAGTCTATTTTACGCCTTTGTATTATACCATGACACATTTCAG
>CAIZXK010000520.1 GCA_903936865.1 uncultured Bacteroidales bacterium
AGTTCAATCGTAGTTTCTGCTTCTGTGGTTTGAAAATCATCATCTAAAAGTTCTGCAATTATTCTACCACTTTTTTCTAATAGCGTCTGTTTTTGTTTGTCATCCTCAATATTGGATACTTCTTTAAAAGTTTGAGACAGGCTTTTTATCTTGGCAAAAGTTTCATCCGTTATTAATAATTATTCAAAGGTCGGATGGAATTCGCATATTGAATATCAAGCAGAGATGTAAAAATCTTTTTTAGACTCATTTCAATAATTGCTAAAGTGGTTTGAGTAGCTTGTGGACTTTTCAATATAGTAGCCAGCATATAGAGACCTTTTTCGTAAAAGCTTTTGGAAGTGCAGAAGAGAATTTGAGTTTATTGAGGTGGTCAAATTTTTTGACCAGTTCCGTTTTTCTACTTTGGTTAGCTCAATAGTATAATCGTCAGGAAATTTTTCAGGATTATTCTTAATAGCCTGATTTATTTCTTTTGTTTGAACACAATATAGCTCAGCAACATCGTTGTCAATAATTACTTTAGTGTCTCGTAAAGTAATTAAGCTTTTTTTATTTTTATTCGCGTTAATCTGCGTAATTAGCGGGTAATAATTTTTTATTTTATTCTGCGAATGTTTTTTTTCTTTGCCCGCGAATGGCGCTAATTCTCGCTAATTTCTCAACTAATATTTTTTCTTTGCGGTGCTCTGCGTATATCTTGGTGTACTCTGCGGTTAAGAAAGCTTGAAAAAAGGTTCAGTAGTATTTAGTGCCTTTGAAGTGAATAATTTATATGAATGCTTTCCTATCTGAAGTCAGGATTTCTCGTTTAAAACGATTATTCGCTAGTAAGTAAATTATAAGATTCTGGATTAAAAGCAATCAGGAGTTTCAAACATAAATTATTTTTAGCTAAATCTTTATCTGTCTGGCAATATAATTCACCTATGGTTTCTTTTAACCTTAAAAATTCAACACTCCCATTTTTCCATTTTGTATCAACTGAAGATAAATCAATCAATTCGAACGCACGTTCATAAGCCAGATTGGCTTCTTCATTTCGTTTTTTAATTATCCAGTTTTTGGCTCTATTTAATTCATTACTAATCATCATAATTTGTTGCATCTTTGAATATGCAGACCATTTCTCAACATTTAATGATTTATGATAAATAAGTGGATACATTTATCGGAGAATTAATTGAGTAACTATTTGCATTATTTTCATTCGGATTTCAGCATCTTTTACCTCCATACTTCTATTGTTTTGAGAGGGACGAATATTGATAAATGAAGTATATTCCATATAATCATCCCCTTCATGGAAAGGATAAATATTTGCACCCCACAAATTTTGTTGTTCAGAATTATGGGTTAACAACAAATTTTCAAGATCTGCATGCATCTCAGCATCAATAGCCAATATCTTTTTTTCAACATCCACTACAATTTTCATCATTTCTGTAAAATCTGTCTTTCTGTTTTCCCAAAGAATATTTAAAGATATGGGATCTTTGATAATTTGCATATTTTGAAGTATTTGCTAATTTATAAATGATTTTTTGACAGGATTACAGAATTAACAGGATTTACAAATTATATAATGGTAAGTATTTAAAACACACTGTTAATTTTTTGCCACTTTGCGGTTCTCTGCGTAAAACTTTGCGAACTCTGCGGTTAAGATAACTTCAAAAGCTCAATATTCAAAAGTTTAGTGTTCAAAATGTTCAAGTGCGTGCGTGGTGTTTGAACTATTTGAACGTTGTACATGGAACTGAAGACGGATTAATATTTTATTAGCTTTCTCTACCTGTTTTATAACCGATTTGTTTTCTTTGTTCTTGTCCTGTTTTGTTTTTTGCTGCCAGTTCAGTGAGGGCTATATAGATATCATTAAACTGCATATTGGTATCCAGCATAAAATTTTCCAGTTTCTGATTCAGTTCAGCATATCCCAGCGTAAATTGGCGTAGTTCGACAAAAGCTCTCATAATGGCAATATTTACATCAATGGTTTTATCGGGATTTAAAACCGAACTTAACATCGCAACTCCCTGTTCTGTAAATGCAAAAGGTAAATATCTTGTTCCGCCTCTTGTTTTTGAGGTGCTAAAATTGCACCTCAAAGTTTCGAGTTCGTTTTTTGTAAGTTCAAACATAAATTCAGAGGGAAATCTTTTAATATTTGCACGAACTGATCTTTTCAAATATTTTGTTTCTGTTTCATAAAGCTCAGCAAGATCATAATCAAGCATTACTTTGCAACCTCTGATTTAGTATATTTTGTTTTGAATTATTTGAAGTTCCATTAGTTAAAGGTTAAAAGGTTCAAGACGGCAAATGTTGTGGTTGAACTATTTGAACTATTTGAACATGGAAC
>CAIZXK010000521.1 GCA_903936865.1 uncultured Bacteroidales bacterium
ATGCCAAGCCGTTTGTACATTATAACCGAAACGGTCATTGCAACTACATACGGAATGCCCTCGGCATAATACAGGCTTGGCACCCAGAACCATGGAGATCTTGTTATTTTTGATTTTTGATTGCCAGTTGCCAATTTTTAGAAGTTCCAGTTGATTTCCAAATAAGATTAGTGGTGGCTCCGGAACTATGGGTACATTCTTTAAGTTTGAAAACAATAACTATTTTACAAATGCTACAACTACTTTCTGTTATAAAGGTGCAGAACAAACTTCATTAACTGCATGGAAAGCTCTTGGTTATGAAGTTTTCGGAAGAAATAGCAATCCACAGTTTGTTTCAAATAACAATTTGCATATTAATAGTGGTTTACTGTCTTCCTCATTGGAATCAACAGGTGATGCAACACTTGGAATTTTAACTGATATTGACGGAGATGTTCGTCCGGGTCCAATTGGTTCAGTAAACGGAGGCGCATTTGCTCCTGATATGGGTGCTGATGAGTTTGATGGTGTGCCTTTAACTCCAATGACTTATACATCTTCTACCGTAACTCAGACCAATACTTCTTTAGCAATGGCAAATTCAACCAATAATCAGATAATTGGAATTGAAATTGTTACAAATGGTGTGTTAACTCCATTAACCGTTACAGAATTTGCATTAAATACATTGACTACTCTTCCTGTTGATATTTCAAATGCAAAGATATTTGCAACAGGAAATTCGGCTGTTTTTGCTGCTACAACACAATTCGGTTCTACTGTGGCATCTCCAACAGGAGTATTTACCATTACAGGTAGCCGTGCATTAGAACAGGGAACTAATTATTTCTGGTTAACTTACGATATTCCTTCAACTGCAACTTCCGGCAATACAGTTGATGCAAGTTGTAGTTCCATAAAAATAAATGCAGTTGATTATACTCCTACTACAACAGATCCTTTAGGAAGCAGACCTATTTTAGGTTCATTATCCGGAACTTATACCGTTGGTACTGGAGGTGATTTCGATAAATTATCCAGTGTATTCTCAGCTGTAAATACTGTTGGCTTATCTGGAAATGTTACTTTTAATATTATAAGTAATATTACAGAAACTTCTATGTCAACATTAAATCAATGGACAGAAAATCCTGTAAACAGTTATTATACAATAACTATAAAACCTTCAGGTGGTGCATACAGCATCAGCGGAAGCGTTGGAACTGCATTGATAAAGTTAAACGGAGCAGATCGGGTTACTATTAATGGCTTAAATACAAACGGCGATAGTCTTTCATTTATAAATAATTCAACTGCTGCTAGTACTGCCGTTATTTGGTTAGCTAGTTTAAGTGCTACTAATGGTGCTAATAATAATACCATTAAAAATTTAACTATTAAAGGAGGTTCAACTACTGCTGCTTCCCATTTTGGAGTTTATGCTGCAGGAACTTCAGTTTCAACTGCAATTGCCGGATCAAATAATGATACAGTTACTATAGAAAACAATAAGATAAGTAATGTTTATCAAGGGATTTATGTTTATGGCGGAGCAACTCCAAATCAAAATGATAATCTGTTGATTAAAAACAATTCAATCAGTGCTTTTGCAATGAATGGTATTTATTGTTTTAATGCAATTTCTCCTGTAATTGAAGGAAATGTAATTAATACTACAATTGTTAATACACTTGGAAAACAAGGTATTTATGCTTCAAATTGTCCGTTGGATTTAAGAATATTGAAAAACAAGATATATGTAACCGGAAGTACAGGTTCAATGCATGGTGTTGTTTATGAAAACAGTACTTCTACTGCTACAAATATGGGATATGTTTATAATAATTTTGTTTCCATTCAAAATGCAACAAGTTTTGCTTATGGTTTGAGAATAAATAATGTTCAATATAGTATATTATCGAATAATTCTATTTATGTAACAGGTTCAAATACAACTGACACCAGAGGTATTAATACAACTTCGCAAAGTAGTAATATTCAGGTGTTCAATAATTGTGTATTATCGAATAAATTTCCGGTTTTCTATGAAGGAAGTTCTGCAACTGCATCTGATTATAATAATTACTATTCAACAGGAAGCGGTAATCAATATGCCTATTATACAACTTCTACTCTATCATTTCCTACTTTAGCAGCATTAATAGCTAGTCCCGGTTATGGAGGCAAAGATGCTCATTCCATTTCAATAGATCCTGTTTATTATAGCACAACTGATTTGCATACCGATAATATTGGCTTATTCGGAATGGGTACTCCTATATCTTTTGTTACAGATGATATTGATGGTGATGTTAGAAATCTGGTTTCTCCTACTATTGGTGCTGTTGAAATTACACCACTTACTGATGATGCAGGTATAATTGAAATAACAGGTATAAATGCTCCATGTCCAAATTCTAATGTTAATATTGATGTTAAATTGAAGAACTTTGGTTTAAATACATTAACTTCTGCAACAATTAACTGGCAATTAAATGGAGTTTTACAAACACCTTACCAATTTACAGGAAGTCTGGCTACTGTTTCGACTACTATTTTAACGATTGGGCAGATTAGCATCTTACCTTCTGTAATTTATAGTATAAAGGTATGGACTTCTTCTCCCAATGGACTTGCTGATCAGAATAATCTGAACGATACACTTTCACTCAATAACATTATAGCTTCAATTGCCGGAGGTACATATACCATTGGTGCAACCAATGCAGATTATCCAAGTATTACTGCTGCAGTAAATGATTTGAATACCAAAGGAATTTGTAGTGCAGTTATTTTTGATATTCAGCCTGATACATACACAGGACAATATACAATAAATAATATAGCAGGAAGTAGTGCTACCAATACAATTACTTTTGAATCAATGAATAATGATAGTGTTAATGTAATTCTTCAATATGATGCTGTAAATGCTACCGATAATTTTGTATTTAAATGTAATGGTACAAATTATATTACTTTCAAAGGCTTGACTATAAAAGCACTTGATGCTACCTATGCAAATGTGTTTACATTATCAGGAACCATGAATAATTTAAATATTCAGGGTTGTATAATGGAAGGAACACAAACAATTAACACTGATGATAACCAGGTTATTATTCGTTGCAGTACATTAAATCAACTTATTGGTTTTAATTTGATTGGCAACAGATTTAATAATGGTAGAATGGCTTTAAATTTTACATCTACTATTGCATCAACCAATGTTATTATGAAATATAACAATATGTACAACCAATTGGGCAAACCAGTTAATTTAAGCAAAATAGATGCGTTGGATTTTGGATACAACCAGTTATTCAGTGATGCAACAAGAACAGCCAATGGAGGTATTTTTACAACAACACTTACCGGACAAATGAAATTCTACAACAATTCACTTATCAATTTAGGTGGTTTACGTGTTTGGGAAGGATGGACTTATGGTGGAGCTGCTGTTGGTCAGGAAGCATTGGTTTATAACAATTATTTCTATGGAAGTCCTACTTCATCTTATGTGTTAGATATTGGAGGTTCTGTTTCTTATGTGAAATTTTACAACAATACTTTAGTTGGTAATAGTACAAATACAGTAGTAAGTTTTAATAACTGGTATGGATGCAATAATTATATTACATTTAAAAACAATATTTTATATGGTAATGCTAAATTATTACATGCAACACCAATTGCAGCTGGAGGACCAGGATGTACTACAAACTTTACAAATTATACCTTTGATTATAATGATTATTATACAACAGGAGCAACTCTGGCAACATTTAACGGAACTACCTGTGCAAATCTGGCAGCTTTGCAAACAGCTTCAGGACAAGAATCACATTCCATTTCCATCAATCCTCAATTTGCAGGAACAACAGATCCTCACATAACCAATGCTGCTTTAATCGGTACTGGAATCAGTGTTCCTGAAGTAGTAACAGACGTTGATGGAGAAGTTAGAAATACACCTCCAACCATTGGTGCTGATGAGTTAATAAGTGACAGAACGTTGAATCTGACTTTATTACTCGAAGGTTTATATAATGGAACAACTATGAATCCAGCTCAGGATATGGATGGAAATCATTGGGGAGCTACTATTGCTGATATTATTACTGTTGAACTGCGTGATGATGTTGATCCTACTCTTGTAGTTGCAAGCTTTACGAACAAGACATTAAGTACAACTGGTATTTGTACACTGGCAGTTCCTTATAGTCTTGGTGATTTATACTACATTACAGTAAAACATCGTAATAGCATTCAAACATGGAGTGCATTACCAATTTCGTTTAATCAACTGACTATAAACTACAACTTTACAACAGCTGCTACTCAGGCTTTTGGAGATAATCAAAAACAGATTGCAACCGGTGTTTATGCATTATTTGTAGGGGATGTAAATCAGGATGAAGTTATTGACCTATCCGATTTAGTTGCAATGGATACTGATTTGACGAATGGAACTGTCGATTATGTAGTTTATGATCTTAATGGTGATGGAGTTGTTGACTTATCCGACTTAGTTGCGATAGATGTAAATCTAACTAATGGAGTTGTTTCAATGTATCCCTAAACAAAAAGTTTTAATAATAATTTAGTTTTTTTAAAGAGGCTGTCTGAAAAGGC
>CAIZXK010000522.1 GCA_903936865.1 uncultured Bacteroidales bacterium
AGGGTTGTGGATAGATGGATTTTTCACTATCTGATTTTTTTATTTAATAAAGTTTTGCTTCTATATATTTATAATACTATACAAACAACAATTAGAAAAGATAATATTAAAAAAACTAAAAATTAGTATGATATCATCTTAGCTGTAATAAATGTATTATCAATATCGATAATTTTTAAGAAATAAATTCCGGGACTAAATCTCAAATTGTTAATTTCAAAATTATTATCTGAAATGTTTTCCTTTTTCAGCATAAGTTCTCCTTTCGATGAAAAAATTTCCAACTGATAAGGTTTTTTTACTTTAACTGCATCAATTACACAGTAGTCGTAAAATGGATTGGGGTAAATATTAATAAGTCCGTAATTGTACTGCAACAATTCTTTATTGGGTTTTAAAGGACTCGGATACATATTGCCTGTTAAATTACCACCATCGGGATACCGGCCAAAACTGATATTATCGCTTTGATTTCCGAATGAAATTTTATCAATAAAAACAAAATTTTCGCCCTGACGCTGAAAAACAGCTACTTCTTCACCAGAAGCATTCAGTTTGAAATTTGTATGAAGCAAAGTTTTGGTTTCAGATTCGTCAGCCCATATCAATTTAAAACTTTCAGGCAGAATAATTGTTTTTTCCGGTTCATTAAGAGCTAGTTGCCATTTACTGGGCTGAAAAACATTGTCGGTAAAATATAAACCTGCCAAATTTAAAGTATCGGAACTGCCATTAAAAACCTCAAACCAATCCCCATAGTTTACGTTTTCATCTGTAATTGCATTATTTGCTGAAGCAGCAATTTCATTAATAAATAAATGGTTTACTGAGGGAGGCAGACTGTTGTATTTTCCGGGAGTACCGCCCAAAATATAACTCTCACGCCATTGCAGCGGTTGATTTCCTTCTTTATTCTGATCGAGTTCTACACTTGCTCCCATGCCATCAGCCAGTGGCGGATAGGGAATTTCATCGGTATATCTTATACTGTGTATTATTTGATTATTAGCATCATACAAAGAAATTTTCCCTGATTTATTATTCAGCTCAAAATGGAGATTTCCAATAAAAGAAGTAACATTCGGATGGAATTGTTTAAATTTCACAGTATCTTCACACAAAACAAGATAAGCACCGGCAGCCAATATTATTGGTTTGTCAATAATGTATTCATCAGTATAATGTTTTATCTTCCAGTTTTTTAAATCAACATCCTGAGCTGTTTTATTGTAAATTTCTATCCAGTCGCCGGCATCATAATTTGAAGCCGGATGATAATTAAATTCATTGATATAAACACTTAAACCATAATTTCCGCTATGTGTATAATAAGCACCCATATCAGCTCTTGAGCTGTCGCTATCCTTTGGTGATAATGGATCGCCGCTGTTGATACATGGAGAGGTAACTGACAATTGAAAATTGCCTGTTGAAGGATGAACAAATTGCGGATTGCCGTAAATATTCACATTTCCGCTGATCTGATCAATATCTGACAAAGAATAGTTTACATCCAGTATAGATTTGCTGTCATTCAATAAAGTTTTATTAACAGAAGCCGAAAGTATAGAATTTTTTACAAACAAATTTCCGCCACCTCTCTGTGTACTTTTCTCATATGAGGCAACAGCAAAATTATTTGAATAAAAAGTGTTCTGATCGGCAACAGCAAGTGATAAGCTATCTTTTACACCTATTCCCATATCGCAATCATATATCAGATTGCGTCTGATAATCACATCCGATTGCGAACCTACAGAAATTCCTTTATCGCTTATATCATGTATAATATTGTTTTCTATAATATTGTTATGCGAATTGATACCCAGATCAATGGCATCGGAATTTGAACCCCTGAAATCATATATATGGTTAGCACTTACCAATGCATGATTTACTGATTTCAAATCGATGGCATCGCTATCTGTTGCTTTGTTTCCTTTAAAAACAGAATTTTTTATAATCGGATACTGTATCTGATTTAAACTTACAAAACCATTGCATGAATTCACCGAATTAAAATTGCATGCATTAATGTAAACACTTCCTCCTTCAGCATAAAATGGCATCAGGCAATCAGTTACCGATGAATTTTCCATTCTTATTTTTGAGTTATAAGCCGAAATGCACGAAAAATATTTATTCCTGTTGCTGCCAAAGCTGCTATTTTTAAAAACAGCGTATTCCAAAACAATAGAATCCGAAGCATTTTTGGCAATAATTGAACCCCATGCCGGATTGTTGTTATAATAAGGATTGCGTGCTGAAGGCGATAAATCAGCATAAAACCTTACTGGATTATTCTGATTTCCTTTAACATTCAAACCGCCTTCAATAAGTATCGAAACTTTATCAGCAAGTTTTACTTCAATTCCCGCTTCAATAATTAGCTTGACACCGGCAGCTACTCTTATGTTTTCAACAGCATACCATGGCGAAAGCGAAGCTCTCAAAATGGTATCGGATTGAATAAAAGCAGGAATAATGCTTTTGTTATCAGGAACAAATACTGCTGTTAAACTGCTGTCGTTAAAAGGCAAAAAACTGATACTATCGCTGCTTACTGATGTATTTTGCCATCCTGCAAAACGATAACCCGCAGCAGGTAATGCTTTCAATCGGATACGGGCATTTTTAAAAACAAACAATTCCTTAAGTGTATCTTCAAATGCTGTTTCGCAAAATATAAGCTTTCCGTGTCCTGCAATTTTCAGTTGAAGTTTGGTGCTATCCTGTAAATTAAATACATCAGCAATATGTTTGCGAAAATATTCGGGACGTTTTTGCAGAAATGTACCGATATAAGCTATATTTTGCTTCCAAATACTTACAGATGGCGGTGAATTCCACAACGATATATGTCGGGGCATCTGAGTTTCAAATTTTGATTGCAAACTATCGAGAACATCAAGTGTTTGCTGTGGCAAAAATATAGTTTGAAGATAAGCAGCAGAACGCTGTACGAATTCATCTCTGAAATTCTGATTCTGAAGCAAATTTTTAAACAAAAATATAGACCATTCAGGAAGTGCAGCTGTGTTTGATATCAATTTCTCCAGCGTATTGTCCATATAATTATCACCACTCAATTGCCCGAATGCATGTTCCATATCTGCTGCTATCCACCTCCATTTGCCATCACTGTCATTATCACGCCAATATCTGTTGTTATGCTGAACAATATAATAACCTATAAAAATTTTGTGAATCATGTAATTGATGTATTCATTAACATCTATTTTATCAGTTACATATTTATAATCAACCGAATCAGCTATATTATGATTCTTAATAAAACTTATCAGCTCTTCGTAACGATATTTCTTACCTTTTACAACTATCAGGCTATCTTCGATATAATCAATGCTTTCGCTGTTTATTAACTGATTGGCTGATACATAATTTTCGTCGAGTTTCTCTCTGATTTCGCATATTCCGTAATAGTCGCCATTTACAAAAACCACACAGGGTTTATAATCCTGATAATCGATATCCATTTTGTTTTTCAACAGATTAACAGCCAACCCATCTCTGAAATAGGAAAGATTGTAATCATTGCCGCCGTTGCGGAGTAAGAATGCTGAAAATTTAAGGATGTCTTTATTTTCAAAAAGCTTATAATTCAAAAAATCATCTCCGTATTTGGGTTTAAATCTTACCGAAATTGGTTTTTGTGGAAGATTATATATTGTAGAACCAAATAATTGCAATCCTGCACCGATAATAAATTGTCGGTTTCCATTTTCATCAAAATATTCAACCTGAGCAGGAATTTCACGATTTTTGATGGTATTTTGTAAAATGCCGAAATCGAAACCGTAAAGATTTTCCTGATTGGACGAAATAGATATAACAGGCATTTTAATGTTTTCGCCAATAAAAAAAGTTTTGCTTACAACCTTACCGGGAAGTTTCCCGTTTTCATATACTCTGGCTTTGATGGTATAATTTCTGATAATATTAAAACTTCCACTGAAAAGTGCCGATGATGAAGTGGGCACAGAGCCATCAAAACTAAAACGGATTTCAGCCAGTGGATTTGATGTTGTAATTTGTAAAGTCTGAGCCGATGGATAAAAACCTTCGTTCAGAGAAAACTGAGGTTCATCCGCAAAATTCAGAAAATCACAACCATATACTGAATTTATTTTTCCAGAACTTACTTCGCTGAAATATTGCCAATGTTGTGGGTTTACCGGATTCCGACCGTATGAAATATCATTTTCCTGAACACCAAGTATGCATTTATCAATCAATTGCTTTTGCGGACTGATTAAAATAATGGTTTCGCCTGAAGCACTTATTTTAAAATCTGCATGAAATGCAACAACGGTAATATGGGCATTTTTATATTCAGAAAATGCTGTATCTCCGGGGTTTAAATTATGTCCGTCAGCCCATATAATCAGGTATTGTTGTGCCTGCAACAGATAATCAGGAAAAATAAATTTTGCGGGATTATCAGTATCATCTGAAATTGAATAGTTTTTAAGATTTATTGCCTCATTTGACGCATTA
>CAIZXK010000523.1 GCA_903936865.1 uncultured Bacteroidales bacterium
GTCATGTAGATCAGACTGCTGTATGTGTGAAAGTAGAAGAAATGGACGGAAGCTGGAAATATACCTACAAATACGATGTAGCCAAAAACAACATTACAGTTGAAAAAGGTTCAATATCAGTAAACGGGGTTAGTTTAACTGTTGTTGATTCAGCTCCTGGATTGTTTTCTGTTGCCATTATTCCATTTACATATCAGGTAACAAATTTCCATAATTTTAAAGAAGGAACTGTGGTAAATATTGAATTTGATGTATTTGGGAAATATGTTGCCCGCTTACTGCAACTATATATGGATCAGAAAAAATAATTATCAGCAAATTTCGTTTAATAGGGAGCATTGGTTCATAACTGATGCTCTTTTGTTTTAATAATCTAGCTTATGAAAATTTCAAAAAGAATATTAATAATTTTTTATCTTTTTTTTATTACTACAATGTTGTTTGCTCAGGAAACAAGACCGGATAACTGGGCTAAACGAGTAAATAATTTTGCCTTTAAAAACCTTTACCGTCTGAATGATAGCATTTACCGTTCCGAGCAACCTGATGAAAAAGGATTTAAAGTAATCGATAGTTTGAAAATAAAAAGCGTACTCAGTTTGCGTTCATCTTATAAAGATGCAAAACTAACAGGTAAAAGTATTTTTAATTTGTATCAGGTAGGAATGGCAGCAGATAGTTTTACAGACGAAGAAATAATAAAAGCACTTCAGATTATCAGAAATTCACCAAAACCACTGCTTATACATTGTGTACATGGTGCCGACAGAACTGGTGTGGTTGTAGCTATGTATAGAATTATATTTAATGGATTTACAAAAGAACAGGCAATAGACGAAATGAAAAATGGTGAATATAATTTTCATAAAGTTTATCAAAACATACCTGATTATATCAAAAAAGCTGATATAGAATACATTAAAAATAAAGTAAATAAAAGATAGAAATTCTGAAAAATTAGATTTTTAAAGTAAGCAAGATTAAAAACTCAATCACGTTTATTTATAATGATTTAATTTTATATTACAATTGTATCTTTCAGCCCATCAAGATATTCCATATCTTCTGTTGTAATCTCAAAATCAATATCTTTATTTTGCAGAATATATTCAGGATGAATCGATTTGGGAAGAGTAATTACTTCTTTTTGTAACACATAGCGAATACATATCTTGGGAACAGTTGTTTTATATTTTTGAGCCAGGCTTGCAATTGCTTTATTATTAATAATTCTGCCGGTAGCAAAAGGAGAATAACCTTCCACAACGATCTCATTTTCTTTACAAAAACGGGTAACTTCTGGTTGTATATTTCCAATAAAAAATCTGATTTGATTTGCCATTGGTTTTATTTTAGAATTTTCCATGATTGCTGTAAGATCGGAAACCCTGAAATTTGAAACTCCGATAGCACGGCAACGACCGCTTTGATAGAATTCTTCCATTGCTTTCCATACTTCAATATTTTCTTTGGTATAATCGGTTTCTCTGTCGTCCCAAGGATAGGGTGAATGAATCAGATAAAGGTCAAGGTATTCTAAGCCAATATTTTTCATTGTTCTTTCAAAATAATCCAGTGCAAGCTTATAGTTCTTAATTTCAGCGGGCAACTTTGAAGTAACAACTATCTCATTGCGGGCCATACCACAATCTCGAATCGCTTTACCAACACTTTGCTCATTTCCATAATCAAAAGCTGTATCTATATGATAGTATCCATTTTTTAAGGCAAAACTTACAGCATTATACGAAATTTCTCCATTTGGTATTTGCCAGGTACCGAAGCCAATAGCTGGAATTTGTACTCCATTATATAAAGTTAAACTTGAATCTGGATTCATATTTATTATTAAATGATGATTTTATTATTTCTCTGAAATTATTTATTAAAAAGTCTAACTGTGAGTTCTATTATCAGATCAAGTAAAATCTGATAATAAATAATATATTTCTCTGAATACAAACTTTGACTTTTTTTAAAGTTATCTTTTTAAAAAAAGGTGCATATACGATGCTCTGAAAAAGCAACTTACACACACCTTTTCAACAGATTTTTCTTTTAATTATTTCCCGTTTAATATGGCTTTAACTCCCGGTAAAATCTTACCTTCCAGGTATTCAAGCATTGCACCACCACCGGTAGAAACATAGCTGATCTGGTCAGAAATATTGTATTGATTTATTGCTGCAACAGAATCGCCACCACCCACAGCAGAAAAAGCTCCAGATATTGTAGCACTGGCTGTTGCAATAGCGATAGCTTTAGTTCCTTGTCTGAACTTATCCATTTCAAATACTCCCATTGGACCATTCCATAGTACGGTTTGTGAGTTATTTATAATTTCGGCAAATCTTCTGCAACTTTTTGGTCCAATATCCAAACCCATCATATCTTCGGGAATATCATCACTCGAAACTACTTTAGTATTGGCCTCGTTTGAAAAAGCATCGGAAGCAACAGCATCTGTCGGTAAATAAAGATTAACACCTTTCAGCATCATTTCCTGTACTATTTCCCTGGCAATATCAATTTTGTCGTCTTCAATTAAAGAATCCCCCACTTTACCGCCCAATGCCTTGATAAAAGTAAAAGCCATTCCACCTCCTATTATCATATTATCAACCTTTGGCAATAAGTTTTTAATAATTTCTATTTTACTTGAAACCTTTGCACCTCCAATAATAGCAGTAAATGGAGATCTTGATTGATTTAGCAATCGTTCAAGATTCTCAATTTCATTTTCGAGCAATAAACCGAAATATTTTGCCTTGGGGAAAAACTGAGCAATTGTTGCTGTTGAGGCATGTTCACGATGTGAAGTTCCAAAAGCATCATTGATGTATGCATCGCCTAAACTTGCAAGTTTCTTTGCAAATTCTACATCTCCATTGGTTTCTTCGGGATAGAAACGTAGATTTTCCATCAGGATAATTTCACCTGGTTTTAGTTTGGCTGCTGCTTCAAATGTTTTAGGTCCAAACAAATCCCTCGTAAAAATTATGTTCTTATTCAACAATTTGGATAAATGCGGAACGATAGGAGTAAGTGAATAATCATCTTCATAACCACCTTTTGGACGCCCAAGATGCGACATTAAAATTACAGAAGCTCCATCATTCAATACTTTTCTTATTGTTGGCAAAGATTCCACGATTCGTGTATCATCAGTAATCTGGCGATTATGATTTAAGGGTACATTAAAGTCAACTCTAATCAAGACCTTTTTCCCTTTAAAATTTACATCACATATTCTTTTCATAAAAAAAATTATTTATTTCTATTGTAGTTTTTTTTGATAAAA
>CAIZXK010000524.1 GCA_903936865.1 uncultured Bacteroidales bacterium
ATATTTATATCTGTATTTTTTTTCACCAAATAAATAAAATCTTTTTTTGTTGAAGTACACTCTTTTACTTGATGAAAATATATTCAGATGATTATCAAATTCGGTTTTCTTATTTCTGGAATCAATTTCAACAAATTCATGTCTTTCTTCTTCAGGCAAACTATTAACTCTATCAATTAATTCGTTAACTTTTGCAATAAATGTATCAAAAGCTATCCCATTTTTTATATAATTTGAGGTAACTTTTTCTTTTTTTGCAAGTATTCTTTGTTTAGCTTTCTCTGATAAAAAAGCTTTTTTGTGCTCTTTCCCTTCAACTTCTTCTAACCAATTTTCCATAAACAATTAAGTAGTTTTTTTTGCAAAGATATAAAATTAAAATAACTCAACCTAAGTTGCGTGATTATTTAAATAAAAACGGTTTTTAAATAAAAAATGAAATCTTAGCTATTAAAAATTGCTTAATTGCAATTATTATTATATTTTTGCAAGTTCAAAAAATTATTTAACATTAATGTAAAACAACATGCAGAACAAAGGAGCTATAAAAATTTTTGCAATTCTTTTTGCAGCAGTTTGCTTATTTCAATTGTCTTTTACCTTCTTAACTTATAATGTAGAAAAGAAGGCAAAAGAATATGCTAACAATGAAGAAGTAATGAGGTTAGCAAAACAAATGTCCAATGGTGATTTATTAAAGGAAAACTACTATATTGATTCTTTATCAAAAGCCCGTGGAAGGTATTTCTTGGATTCTATTCAGAATCAGGTAATTTATAATATATTATTAAGAAAATATACCTATAAGGAATGTAAAGAAAGAGAAATTAACTTAGGTTTGGATTTAAAGGGAGGGATGAATGTAACCCTTGAAGTATCTATGGTTGATATTATTAAAACCATGTCTGGAAACAGCAAGGATAGTACATTTAATAAAGCCATTAAGCTTGCTGTCAGAAAACAACAGAATTCTCAAAATGATTTTGTAACGTTATTTGCTCAATCTTTTAAGGAAGTTGATCCTAATGCAAAAATGGCAGCAATTTTCAGCTATGAGTTGAAAGATAAAATAAAAGTAAACTCTACAAATGAGGAAGTTATAGCAGCCATTAGAAAAGAAACCGGTGATGCATTCGACAGAACATTTGAAATATTACGTCAGCGTATTGACAAATTTGGAGTTGCTCAACCGAATATTCAGGCATTGAAACAATCAGAAAGGATTCTGGTAGAGTTACCTGGTATTAAAGATCCCGAACGTGTTAGAAAACTTTTGCAAGGTACTGCACAGTTAGAATTTTGGGAAACCTTTGATTTAAAAGAGATTGCTCAGAATTTTGTAGATGCTGATAAATATTTGGTTTCAGCTCAAAATATTGAAAAATTAACAAATGATGCAGAAAATAAAGCAGGAATTCAATCAAATGATTCTTTATCTTTAGATTCAAAAGCAGATACATTATTAGCAAAAAATGAAAAGGATACAGCTGGAAAAACTTTACTTGATAAATTAAAAGCTAGTGATACTTCAAAGGCTAAAAATAAAAATGAACTAAGTAAAGAAGATTGGATTAAAGAACATCCATTATTTTCAATTCTTCAATTGAATCTTGATGAAAAAAATATTCCAAGAGAAGGTCCGGTTGTGGGTTTAGCTAATACAAAAGATATTCCAAGAATTGACAGAATGCTTGAAGTAGCAAAAAAACAATTTCCTCATAATATGAAATTGCTTTGGACAGCAAAACCAATTCAGGATGGAACCGATGTATATCAATTAGTTGCTATCAGAGTATCAACACGCGACGCCAGCCCGGCTTTGGGTGGTGATGTAATTACTGATGCACGTCAGGATTTTAGCCAGAATGGTGGTAACGAAATTTCCATGTCAATGAATGCTGAAGGTGCTAAAGCATGGAAGAATATTACTGGTTCTAATATTGGAAGATCAGTTGCTATTGTTTTAGATAATCTGGTTTATTCTTATCCTACAGTTAATAGTGAAATTTCAGGAGGAAGGTCTTCAATTACTGGTCGTTTCACAATTGAAGAAGCTAAAGACTTAGCCAATATCTTAAAAGCCGGTAAATTACCTGCTCCTGCAAAAATTGTTCAGGAAGCAGTAGTTGGTCCTTCATTAGGACAGGAAGCGATTAATTCCAGTTTAATTTCTTTTATTTTCGCTTTTTTAATGGTACTTCTTTATATGTTTGCCTTCTATAATGGTGCAGGATTGATTGCCAATATTGCACTTATAACAAATATTTTCTTCTTAATGGGAGTTCTTTCTTCATTGGGAGCTGTATTAACTTTACCTGGTATTGCTGGTATCGTTCTTACATTGGGGATGGCTGTAGATGCTAATGTTATTATTTATGAGCGTATTAAAGAGGAAATACGAGCTGGAAAAGGAATGCGGTTAGCTATTGATGATGGATATAAACAAGCTTATTCTGCAATTATTGATGGGAACGTTACAACTTTATTGACAGGTATTGTTCTTTATATATTTGGTTCAGGTCCAATTCAAGGTTTTGCTACCACATTATGTATTGGTATTTTAACTTCTTTATTCACTGCAATTTTTATTTCCAGATTGATTATTACATGGATGCTTGATAGAAACAAGAATATTTCTTTAAGTCATAAGTTCAGTCATAATTTCTTGGTTGATGTAAAAATTGATTTTATCAAAATCAGAAAAATAGGTTATTATATTACTGCGGCCTTAATTATTATAAGTGCAATTTCATTGATTACCAAAGGCGTTAATTATGGTGTTGACTTTAAAGGAGGAAGAACTTATGTAGTTCGTTTTGATGAAGATGTTAAATTAGATGAAGTTAGACAGTCATTATCAAAAGAATTTGGAGAATCACCTGAAGTTAAGACTTTTGGTCCGGATAATCAAATAAAGGTTACTACCAAATGGGGGATGGATAATATAGTTTCAGCTCCAGCTATAATTGATTCATTGGTTTCGGATAAGATTTATAATGGTTTAAAAGGATTTTATAAAACTCCAATTGAAAAAAACACTTTCCTTTCTGATGATGAAACAAAAATGATTGGCAGAATGAGTTCTGAAATGGTTGGACCTACAATTGCAGATGATATTAAGAAATCTGCTTTATGGGCTGTGCTGTTTGCCTTAATAATCATATTTGTATATGTTGCCATTCGTTTCAGGAAATGGGAATATGGATTTGGTGGTGTTTTTGCTTTATTTCATGATGCATTCATTACTCTTGGTATTTTCTCACTTTTTAATGGTATATTACCTTTTAATTTAGAAGCTGATCAGGCCTTTATTGCTGCTATATTAACAATTATTGGTTATTCTATCAATGATACTGTTATTATCTTTGACCGTATTCGTGAATACATCGGATTATATCCAAAGAGATCAATGGATGTTAATATTAATGGAGCTATAAATTCAACATTAGGACGTACAGTCAATACAGCTGGAACTACATTGGTAGTATTACTTATGATCTTTATTTTTGGAGGTGAAGTAATCAGGGGATTTACCTTTGCACTTTTATTTGGTATTGCAATTGGAACCTATAGTTCAATTTTTGTAGCAAGTCCTATTTCTTACGATGTTATAATGTGGAAAGAACGTAAAAAAGCACGTAAAAATGCACAATTAAAATAAAAATAACTTTTATTTCATATAAACTCCTGTAAATTATTGC
>CAIZXK010000525.1 GCA_903936865.1 uncultured Bacteroidales bacterium
AAAATTTTTCAACTATCGTATTAAATAATATTTATATTGATAAAGTATTTATTTTAAAAATTTCTTTAAATGAAGTATTAGCTCAGCTAAAAGTTGAAAAATACGACTTGATTATTGATTTACATAAGAATATCAGATCATTATATATTAAATTAGTTTTAGGTGTAAAATCATATTCCTTCAGAAAATTAAATTTTAAGAAATGGTTATTTGTAAATTTTAAAATCAATATTTTACCTGATATTCATATTGTTGATAGATATTTTGAAGCTACAAAAAGTTTGAATATCAAAAATGATTACAATGGAATAGATTATTTTATTTCTGAATATGATCAGGTTGGAATTAACAGTTTGCCTATTAATTTTCATACAGGATTTGCAATTTTAGTTATTGGAGGTAAACATTTTACAAAACAAATACCCGACAATATTTTAATTGAATTATGTAAAACCACAAAAATTCCTTTACTTTTATTGGGTGGTAATGAAGATAGAGAGAAAGCTGAGAAAATCAGAAAATCAGCAGATAACCGTGATGTTTTTAACGCTTGTGGTTTATATAATATTAATCAATCCGCTTCGCTACTGGAATTATCAAAATTAATAATTACACCCGATACAGGCTTAATGCATATAGCTTCAGCATTTAAAATCAAAATTATTTCTGTTTGGGGAAATACAGTACCAGCGTTTGGAATGTATCCTTATTTACCAAAAGGAAATAATTCAGAGATAATTCAGGTAAAAGGACTAAAATGCAGACCATGTAGTAAAATTGGCTTTGAAAAATGTCCAGAAAAACATTTTGATTGTATGAATAAGATTGAGATTTCTTTATTAAATAAACATTTACAATAGATGACAGAATCAGCAATAGCTTTTGAGAGACTACTTGAAATAATGGATAAACTTCGTGAAAATTGTCCATGGGATAAAAAACAAACATTAGAATCACTTAGATATCTAACAATTGAAGAAATGTATGAATTATCTGAAGCAATTATGGATAATGATTTGGACGAGGTTCGTAAAGAGCTAGGTGACCTTATGTTGCATATTGTTTTCTATGCGAAGATTGGAAAGGAAAAGGGAGTCTTTGATATGAGTGATGTATTAAATGGGATTTGCGATAAATTAATAATCAGACATCCTCATATTTTTGGTGATGTGAAAGTAAATTCTGCTGAAGATGTAAAAAATAACTGGGAAAAAATTAAATTGAAAGAAGGTCGTAAATCCGTATTGGAAGGAGTTCCGAAAGCATTACCAGCAATGGTAAAAGCACATCGTATCCAGGAGAAAGTTAAAGGCGTAGGATTTGATTGGGAAGAACCCCATCAGGTTTGGGACAAAGTTCTGGAAGAAATTAAGGAATTAAAGGATGAAGTAAGCAATAAAGCTTCAAAGGAATTGATAGAGAATGAGTTTGGAGATGTATTGTTTGCTATGATAAATTATGCCAGATTTTTGGATATTAATCCTGAGGATGCGCTCGAAAAAACAAATAGGAAATTTATTAAAAGGTTTAAATATTTGGAAAATAAAGCTCTTGAAAAAGGAAGGGATCTGCATGATATGACATTAGCCGAAATGGATGTGTTTTGGGAAGAATCAAAATTACAAGAATGATATGTTATAATTTAGAATGATTATAAATTGTATTAAATTAACAAAATAACTAAAACTTTTTAGCCTTTTATATTGTCTTTGTATTAAATTTACAAAAAATTTATAATAAACAATTTTAAAAAAAGAAAACAAAATGAAAAAAATTCTTTCACCATTTTTTGCGATTATTTTAATTGCTTTTTTATTTAGTTGCCAAAAGGATCAGGAACCATTATCCATCGTTGGAAACAATCCACACATAGCTGTTACATCAGGTATTAATTCAAATGTTCCCAGAATTGATTTATTAAATGGGAAAATGACTGTTTTTCTTTCAGTTACAGACCAAACAGGTCGTCCATTAACAGGACTGGTTAATCCAAATTTCGAAATTAGTGTAACAGTTGATGGAGTTACAACACCTGTTCCTAATAGTGCTTTTAATGTTTTATATTCAACAGGTGGTGGTTCAGCATATAATATTGCTACAGCTCTTCCAATGGACTATTCAGGCAGTATGCTTTACGATTCACTTACAATTCCATCAATGGAATCAGCTTTAAAGTATTTTGTAACGCTTAAAAATGCAAATGATTACATGGAAATCATTAAGTTTTCTACACAGATATTTACAGCTTGTCCATTTACAATGGATACTGCTGCTTTATTAGCTGCAATTGATACTTTTCAGATATCTAATCAAACAACTGCATTATTTCAAGCTTGTTTAACAGGATTAAATGACTTACAAACATTAATGCCAACACTTACTGGAACTTATTTACCAGCAGTTATTGCTTTTACCGATGGTGTAAATAACTGTCAACCATTAAACAATGATTCACTAATTTCAAAAGCAATAACCAATCAGATTCCTATCTATTCAATTTGCTATGGAAATATGAATAGCGGTTATCCTGATACTACCATGTTAAAGCATTTAGCTGATACAACCGGTGGTAGATTTTATATTACTCCCAATGCAACCGATTTGCAAGAGCTTTATGGTTATGTAAGTGGTCAATTAGGAAGTTTGTATGTAATCACGTTCCCATTTGGAACAAAAGGGGGACAATTAGGCACTCTTAATATTACTACCACTTATAAGAAAAATGGTAAGACCTTTACTAACACTACCCATAAAACATTTTATCTGTAAATATCTAAACAATTTATAATTATTTTGCTAAAAGCTCCGATTATTCGGAGCTTTTTTTATATTTTTACATTAAAATTACTATCATGCGATTATTTTACACTTTTATTTTTATTTTTATTTTATTAAATAGTTTAGAATCAAAAGAAGTACCAATAGAAAAGGCAAGGAAATCTGCTCAGATTTATTTTTATGAAAGATGGAAATCAAATAAATTACCATTTAATATAATAAATGAAGAGGTCATATATTCAAACTCAAAGCCAACATTATATATTTTTAATTTAGTTGAAAATAAAGGATTTATTATTATTTCTGCAGAAGATTCAATGCCGGAATTATTAGGGTATTCTTTAGAAGGAAGTTATAACGAAAGTTCTATCCCTGATGCTTTTAAGGATTTATTGAATCAATATTCAGATGAAATTCAAAATAAAAGGAATAATAATTGTTATAAAAATGAGGATTTGTTTCAAAATAACTACAAAAGCACAAATTTTATAACACCCTTGATAACAACAAAATGGGATCAATCTTGTTTTTATAACGATTCCTGTCCTACAGCTCCAACCGCTGGTGCATATTATTGTCAGCATGTACCCGCAGGATGTGTTGCAATTTGTTTATCACAGATTATTAAACATCATCAATTCCCATTAGTGGGAAATGGCTTCAATTCATACTATACGCCATATTATGGAACCTTACATGCCAATTTTGGAAATACAAATTATAACTACAATTTGATGCCTGATGTTTTGTTTTCTTCAAACCAATCTGTTGCTCAATTGATTTATCATTGTGGGGTTGCAGTAAATATGGACTTTAAACCTCAATATTCCGGAGCAGGAATTGTAGAAGCCCGAAATGCTTTGGTGAACTATTTTAATTATGCCTCATCAACACAAATAGTTCAAAGATCAGCTTATAGCGATGGTTCCTGGAAAGCTTTAATCAAAAGTGAATTGGATTCAGCACGTCCGGTTTTTTATTCAGGATATAACCAGAATAATAATGGTGGTCATGCTTTTATTTGTGATGGTTATCAAGCAAATGATTTTTTTCATATCAACTGGGGCTGGGGAGGTCAGTATGATGGTTATTTTTTATTATCCGTTTTAAATCCCAATAGTAATAATTTTTCATATAACCAAAGTGCCATTGTTGGAATAAAACCACAAAACAATTTCCCAATAGCACATTTTACTGCAAATCAAACATTAATAAATTCTGGTGGTGCTATTAACTTTACTGATATTTCATCAGGAAACCCAACTAATTGGAGCTGGAATTTTACCGGAGGAAATCCATCTTCTTCAAACCTTAAAAATCCTCAAAATATAATTTATTCAACTCCCGGAATTTATCCTGTAAGTTTAACTGTTGGTAATGCTATGGGAAATAATAATCTGATAAAAAGCTCTTATATTATTGTTGCTCCTATTGCTGATTTCTATGCCAGTAAAACTGTGATTTCAACAGCAGAAACTATTAATTTTACTGACAACTCAACTGTTATTTCTCCACCCACATCGAGATTTTGGGTATTTACAGGAGGTAATCCATCTACTTCAAATCAAGCAAATCCCTCAAATATCAGTTATTCACAGCCAGGAACCTATAAAGTGAGTCTGACAATCAATACTGCAGAAGGAAATCATACTGTTAATAAAAGTAATTATATAACTGTTTATGCAAATTGTACTTACCAGTTTAAAGATAGTATTCCCAACTATTATATAAATCCTGCAAATGCTTCCGCTTTTCAAATTAATCAGGAAGATTTTGATAGTTTGTTGCCTTATTATTCCGGTTTAGGACATTCTACCAAATGGAATGTATTTAATAAAATAAACTCACCTGGCGATACTAACTTTTTTTATGGTGCAACTTCATTTTTTACTCAAACAGGGCAAGCCAATAACTGGTTGGAATTTGGTCCTTTAACAATACCACAAAATGGAGCAGTTATAAAATGGGAACATTTATATTATCTAAATACAAAAAGGGATGGTTACGAAGTTCTACTTTCAACAAGCGGAATTACCCGTGATTACTATACAGCACCTCCCATTTTTTCAAGAGCTGACAACGATCCGCTTACCAATAACGATACTATGTGGACGAGTCAGGAGGTAAATATTGATGGTAGTATTTATGGTGGACAACAAATTTACATTGCTTTTCATCATTTTGCAAATAATAAATATTATATATTTTTAGATAATATAAAACTGGTTTCCTGTTCTGGCTTACCCGTTCATGCCGATTTCACAGCTGATTCAACGAATATTAATCTCGGAGCTTCTGTAGATTTTTCAGACATATCAACCGGTAATCCTATTTCATGGAAATGGACATTTTATGATGGAAATCCGCTAACTTCAACTTTGCAGAATCCAATAGGAATTACATACAATACCCAAGGTTATCATTCAGTTAAACTTGTTGTTAATAATGGGGAACAAAGTGATTCTATAACAAAAACAAATTTTATTTTTTCAAATAATACCGGTATTTTTGCAAACGAAATATTTAATAATATTCAGATATTTCCCAATCCGGTAACCGATTATTTAACGGTAAAAATACCAGCAAATAATAAAACAATATTGAACATTAAAATCTATAATATGATAGGTAATGAAATTAAAGAACTTAACTTTTCAGAATCAGAAAATTCAGTTTTAATTTCTATGTCTGAATTTCCCATAGGAATATATATTATTGAAGTAAAAACGAATAGGGACTCTATTTATAAAAAAATAATTAAAACGGAATAAACAAACTTAAACATGGTAACTATAAAACAACTAGTATTTAACGGATTTCAGGTAAACACATATCTTTTATGGGACGAAACCAAAGAATGTGTAATTATTGATGCAGCAAATTCTAATACTTCTGAAGATCAAAAATTAACAGAAATAATAGAAAAAGAGCTGCTAAATCCGGTTTTACATATTAATACCCATTGTCATGTTGATCATGTTTTGGGAGGTAGTTTTGTTGAGAATAAATTTGGATTAGGAGTTAGTATCCATCCCGAAAGTCAGGGTTTTTTAGCAAAAGCCAAAGATCAGGCTGCAATGTATGGTTTTTTGCTGGATGCAACAGCCAATGTTTCACAACTATTAAAAGATGGTGATAAAGTAAAATTTGGCAACTCTGAATTGGAAATAGTTTATACACCAGGTCATGCTGCAGGAAGTATCTGTTTAATAAATCATGAAAGCAAATTTGTAATTACAGGAGATGTCTTGTTTTGCGATAGTATTGGAAGAACCGATTTGCCAACAGGAAATTTTGATGTTTTAAAACATAGTATTGAAAACAAACTTTTTACATTACCAGATGTTTATACCGTATATCCCGGACATGGTCCTGATACAAGTATCGGATATGAAAGGATAAATAATCCATTTTTATAAACATATAAATTGAAAAATGAAAAAGAATGTTGGTTCAATAGATAAGATAGTAAGGATAATTATAGCAGTGGTAGCAATACTATTAATTACAACCTGCACTGTAACGGGAACATTAGCAATAATAGTTGGTATAGTGGGAGGTGCAATGCTTCTTACAGCATTATTTGGTTATTGTGGACTTTATTCCCTAATAGGCTTTAATTCCTGTACAACAAAGAAATAATTTATTTAAAATTTCTTATTAAAAACCCAAACAGTTTTTGTTTGGGTTTTTTGTTTTTAAAAAAGTTTAAATATTTTCCTCAAACTATTCCAAATAAAGCATCTCCAAAGAACCTACCAACCTGGTAAGCTTATTTTTGGATATGAAACAATGGATGTATCCACCATGTCTTGAGTATTGATCTAAATAGGAATGCAACACGAAAGCGATAATATATTATATCCGTTTGCAACTAACGACGTTAACCGTTTGGGTAACGACAAAATTACCTAAGCTATTATATCGCTTCGCACGATACCCATTATAGATTTTATGAAAGATGGAAACCCTATTGGTATGTAAGATGAGCTGCAAAAAAACAGTGATAAAACAAAGAGCTAAACTAAAAAGAGTTTAAAGACCTATCTTTTACAACCAAATACTGAGTATTTATTAAAAACTTACTTCTAAACAAAGTAAAATAAACGAATCCTAGAAC